>MGQW01000065.1:4659-80174 GCA_001798885.1 Deltaproteobacteria bacterium RBG_16_64_85 | reverse complement strand
AGAGGGCGACGAAGCCGGAGTGGATGCAGCGGCCCTCGAATGCCGGGATCTGAGGGAATGGCCCCCTGGAGGCCGGAGCGCAGCCGTGCGGGTCCACCGCACGGCGAGATGATATGACTGACCGGCCCCACTGATTGCGATACCGTGGATTAGCCGTCCGGTGAGATGGCATACCACAACGCAAAGGAGGCCGGTCATGAACAGGGTATTCGTTGGCATGGACGTACACAAGGAGAAGATCGTGGCTGTGGGGTTGCCGGAGGAGGGGAACCATCCTGTGATGCGCGAGGAATTCGGGGGCAACGATCTCTCCAGGTTGGTCAAGCGGTTGCGGCAACTCGCGAAGAGCCATCGGGTGGAGGCTTGCTATGAGGCGGGTCCCTGCGGATACGGTCTCGCCCGGGCCCTGCTTCAGGCCGGGATGGAATGCCGGGTGGCCGCTCCTTCCCTGATCCCGCGCCGCCCCGGGGACCGGATCAAGACCGACGGGCGGGATGCCCGGGAACTGGCCCTGGCGTTTCGGGCCAATACGCTCTCCTTCGTCCGGATCCCGTCCCGGGAGGACATCGCCAAGGAGGTGCGGCGGGTCAAGCACATCATCGCCCACTGGCTGCTGATCCATGAGCAACGGCCTCCCAAGGGCGTCAAAGGCTGGACGCAGGCCCACTGGCGGTGGATGCGGGGCCTGGAACTTTCCTCGCTGGACCGGACCGTGCTGGACCACTACCTGGACGTGCTGCACCTCCTGGCCGAGCGTCTCAAGCAGATCGAGCAGCAGGTCGTCGCGTTGGCCGAGACGGCCCCCTACCGGGAGCGGGTGACCCGGTTGCGGGCCTTCAAGGGGTTTTCCCCCCTGGCCGCGATGCGGGTGATCGCCGAGGTGATGGATTTTCGCCGGTTCCCCAGGGCCGCGGCGTTCATGAAGTTCACGGGGCTGGTTCCTTCGGAATACTCCTCCTTGGACCGGATCCGGCGCGGGCGGATCACCAAGGCGGGCAACAGTCACCTGCGGTGCGTCCTCGTGGAAGCGGTCCAGCGAGGAACGAGGAATGCACACCTGGGGAGGGACCTGCTCAAACGGATGACCTGCGTGTCGGGACCGCTGCGCGAGGTGGCCTTGCGGTGTCTGACCCGGCTGCATCACAAGTTCTGGAAACTGACACGGCGGGGAGTTGCCGGGGGGAAGGTCAAGGTCGCGCTGGCCCGGGAGCTGGCCGGCTTCGTGTGGGCCATGATGACGCTTCCTGAGACCCCGGAGGCAACGGCGGCGTAGGATCCCCGTTCGCATCCCCCGTTCGGAGAAGGAGGGTACGCCAGGATCAAGAGGGAGAGGGAGGCGGTCGCGGCTTGGGGAGAATCCTCGTCTCATGGCTTTGGGGCATTCGCAAATGCGGAAAATCCCCGTGGCGAGATGGAAGCAGCTCCCCCGGTGGTGCACGATTACGATAGCGGTAGCCAACCCGCGCATAGAAGGCTGATGAACCGTCGTAAAACCGACCGCCTTCCCTTCCTCCCTCTTGACAGGCCGGTCAGTCATAGAAGCCACGAGCGGAGTCCCCCTCCGAGGCGGCGCAGCCGGATGGCGGGCGGCTCATCCGTACGCCTCGAGGACGGCGGCGCGGAACGCCGCGAACTCGGGCGGATCCGGGATGGCGAACTCCATCCGTTCTCCCGTGGCGGGGTGGAGGAACCCGAGGTGGAACGCGTGGAGGAAAAAACGACCGAGCGTCACCGTCGTGCCGGAGGGACCCTTCCCCAACGGTACCTTCCGGGACCGGCCGTAGACGTCGTCCCCCACGATCGGGCACGAAAGGGACGCGCTGTGGACGCGAACCTGGTGGGTCCGACCCGTTTCCAGGCGGAACTCCACGAGGGAAAAGGGTCCATAAGACTCGATGCACCGGTAATGAGTCACTGCATTGCGCCCGCCCTTGGCGAGCACCGCCATCTTTTTCCGGTGCACAGGGTGCCGCCCTACCTGCGTGACGACCGTACCGCTCGCTCGCGGCGGCTTTCCCAAGACGATGCCGTGGTAGCGCCGATCCACCATCCGGTGAGAGGCGAACTGTGCCGAGAGGTTCGCGTGCACCTCGTCGGTCTTGGCTACCACGAGGATCCCGGAGGTATCCCGGTCGAGGCGGTGAACGATCCCCGGCCGCACCACGCCGCCGATGCCGGAGAGCCGATCGGCACGGGACAAAAGGACGTTCACGAGCGTCCCGCCCGGATGCCCGGGGGAGGGGTGCACCACCATCCCGGACGGCTTCTCCACCACGATCAGGTGCTCATCTTGAAACAGGACCCGGAGGGGACGGTCCTCGGGGACGAGATCGAGGGGACGAGGGGTCGGCACGGAGACGGTGACCACCTCGTTCCCCCTCATCCGCGTCGAGGCGCGTGCCGCGGCCGTGCCTACGCGCACGTTCCCCTCCCCGATCAACTGCTGGATCCGGGATCGGGAAAAACCCGGGAGGGCGCCGGACAGGAAACGGTCCAGTCGTTCTCCCGCCTGTCCGGGGGGTACGGTGATCCGATGGGTGACGCCCAACTACCAGGCCTTGGAGGGAATCCGCCCCATGGGCCGGATCAGGACGTCGACCAGGGCCTCGTTGAAATAGTTCGCACCCCGGGCGATTTCCGGATCGACCCGGCTCTGGTAATAGATCCTCCCTTCCTCGATCTCCTCCTTCAGAAGATCGAAAAGGGTGTCCCGAGCGATCCCCTCCTCCACCTTCTTCGCGTTGTAAAGGGCAATGTCCGAAACCACTGCCCGAGCGATGCGCCGGGCCACATCAGGATCCTTGACGACCCCCATCTTCCCCCTCCTGGCCGCAACGGCCACTGGATTTGCCCTACCGGGCGCGGAACGCTACGTACATATGGGCCCCGTCCCGCCAAAGAAGGACGGAGACCATCTGTCCTTTGGGAAGTTCCAAAAGCGCCTTCCGGTAAGCGTCCACCCCCGGCACGGGCTTTCGGTTGATGCGAAGGAGGATGTCCCCCTCACGGATCCCGCCCTCCCAGGCGGGTGCCGCAGCATCGACGTAGTCGACCTCCACCCCTCCCTCGATCCCGAGGTCCCGCAGTGCCCGGGCGGGGATCTCTTCGACGGCCAAGCCCCAGGCGTCCACCGGAGCCTTCCGGTACTGCGGGCGGGCCTCCTGTCCCTCCATCTCGGCGACGCTGATCTCGACCCTGGCGCGCTTCCCTCCACGAAGAATGTCCATGAGGACGCTGGTGCCCGGGGTGGCGGAGGCCACCTGCTTCTGAAATTCCTTCACACCGGACATCGGCTTGCCCCGAAAAGAAGTAATGATGTCCCCTCCGCGCAGCCCCCCCTTCTCGGCCGGGCTGTGGGGGGCGACCCGGTTGACCAGAATTCCCTTCTCGCCTTTCGCCCCGAACGATTCCGCCAGTTCCGGGGTGAGCGTCTGGATCCCGATGCCCAGCCACCCGCGGCGGATCGACCCGTTTCGCGCCAGCTCCCGCTCCACGGCCATGACCGTATGGATGGGGATGGCAAAGCCGATCCCCTGCCCTGTGCTCACCATCGCGGTGTTGATCCCCACCACCTCCCCACGGGTGTTGAGCAGGGGACCCCCGGAGTTGCCCGGGTTGATGGAGGCATCGGTCTGGATGAAATCGTCGGTCGACTCCACGCCCAGGTCGGTCCTCCCCGTCGCGCTGATCACCCCCAGGGTCACGGTGCTCTCCAGGCCGAAGGGATTCCCCACGGCGATGGCCCATTCCCCTACCTTGAGCCTGACGGAGTCACCAAGCACCGCGACGGAAAGCTTGCCGGCGGGCTGGATCCGCAGGAGCGCGATATCTGTGCGGGCATCGGCGCCAACGACGCGGGCGGGATATTCGGCCCGGTTCCACAGACGCACGATGATCTCGTCGGCGTCGCGGATGACGTGCTCGTTGGTCACGATCAGGCCCTCCTCGGCGACGATCACCCCCGACCCGAGGGAGTTCTCCCGACCCCCGTTCTCGTCCATCCGGTCGGTGAGGTAATCCTGGAACCTCTGCCGGTCCGTCCGCTGGGACAATCCCCTCCCGCGGGGAAACGCGGTGACCGTGCGGATGTTGACCACCGCCGGCACCGCCCGCTCTACCGCCTTGACGAACGCCTGCTGTAGGGCGGCGACGTCCGCCGGGCCTGCGGCAGGTCCGCTCCCGCGGGAGCATCCGATAAGGAAGGCCATCCCGCACGCCAGGGCCGCGACGGAGAACGCCTTCATCCCAAGGTCCCGCCGGCGGCCGCGGAGTCCGGCTCCCTCCCGCCGACTTCCTTCCTGGGGGGAAGCTTCATCCCTCGGGCGTACTGCACGTCCTTTTCGATCTGCCGGACCAGCTCCTCCGCGCTCTTGAACTTGCGCTCGTCGCGGATGCGGTCACGGAAAAAAACGGAGACCTCCTGCCCGTAGAGATCCCTGTCGAAGTCCAGCAGGTGGACTTCCACCCCGAGCGAATTCTCCCCGAACGTGGGGTTGAACCCCACGTTCGCCAATCCGCGATAACGCACGGCGGCGACCTCGACCTCCACGATGTACACGCCGGGAAGGGGAAGCAGCTCCTGCGCATACTGGATATTGGCCGTCGGATACCCGAGCTTTTTCCCCCTGCCGGCGCCCGTGATCACCGGCCCGGAAACCCGGTACGGCCTGCACAGGAGCTCTTCCGCCTCCCGTACCCTGCCGGCCAGCAGCAACTGCCGGATCCGTGTCGAGCTGACGATCAGCCCGCCCCGGAACAGCGGCGGAACGACCTCCACCTCGAACCCCAGTTCCCTGCCGATCTCGCCGAGCATCCCCGGCGAGCCGGTGCGGTTTCTCCCGAACGTGAAGTCGTAGCCGACGATCACGTACCGGGCCCGAAGCCGGCGCGCCAGGATTTCCCGGGCGAATTCCGCGGGCCACATGCGGCCCACCTCCCCGGTGAAGGACTCCACCACGAGGATGTCGATGCCGAACCATGCGATCAGGGCAGCCTTCTCCTCCAGCGAGGTGATCTCGTAAAAACGGGCCCGGGGGGAGAAAAACCGGATCGGGTGGGGGGAAAAAGTCAGGGCAACGGACGGGGTCTCCGTCGTGTTCGCCCGGGCCACCGTGCGCCGGAGCAGCTCCTGGTGTCCGAGGTGCACCCCGTCGAAGTTCCCGATGGTCACCGACGCCGCGGCGTGCGGGGGAAAAGCGGAGGAACCGTTGACGACGTTCATCCGCTGTCTTTCCATTTCGCGCTCTGGAATCCCTTCATTAAAAGGTATGATACTATAACCGGATTCCGGCGATTCACCGCAATAATCCGACGTCATCGGAAATTTGCGGGGAACTCCGTCGGGGTGCACGGAACATATGCATGAAAATCATTCATAAATATGTCCTGGCCGAATCCGGCGCCCCCTTTCTGATCGGCCTGTCCACGTTCACCCTCGTCGTCCTGCTCCATCGATTCGCGCGACTGGCCGACCTGGTGATCGCCAAGGGCGTTCCTCTTCCCCTTGTTGGAAAGTTGCTGCTCTCCCTGTTCCCGACGTTTCTCGAGATCACCCTCCCCGCCGCATTGCTTCTTGCCGTGCTCCTCGCCCTGGGGAGGTTTGCCGCGGACTCGGAAACAACCGCCCTGCAGTCCGCCGGCGTGGGGATGCGGGGAGTCGCCTTTCCGGTCCTCCTCCTGAGCGGCGGAACCTTTCTGGCCAGCCTCTTCATCGGCTGGAGCGGCATTCCCTGGGGAACCCGGCAGATGCAGGAGACCCTCGGCCGCATCCTCTCCCTCCGCGCCGGGGCGGGCGCCTCCGAGCACGTGTTTCAGGAAGTCGTACCCGGGGTCCTTCTCTTCCCGGAACGCGTCTCCGCCGACGGGTCGAAGATGACCGGGGTCCTGCTCTCACAGAACGTGGAGGGGAAGGACCCGCTGCTCGTCTTTGCTAGGGAGGGGGAATTCTCCCCGGAGAGCGGTACCCACATCGTAAGGCTCCACCTTTCGGACGGCACGATCCACCATGAAGATGTCGCCGGCGGCGTCTACCGGACCGCCTCCTTCCAGGGGATGGATTTCCTCCTGCCGCTGGGG
The DNA here is from genome assembly GCA_001798885.1 of Deltaproteobacteria bacterium RBG_16_64_85. NCBI lineage: Bacteria > Deltaproteobacteria > Deltaproteobacteria bacterium RBG_16_64_85. The sequence continues at coordinate 74,099 of MGQW01000065.1, read as the reverse complement.
CTGGCCGGTGCGGGGGACAACGAGGATCCCAAACGTCTTTCCCTGCCGGAACTCTCCCGCAGGAGCACCGCTCCAGGGAAGACGGCGAAAGGTGCCTCCTACCGGTACCACTTCCACCGGCGGCTCTCCCTGGCTTCCTCCTGCCTCGCCTTCGGCCTGTTCGCCATGCCGCTGGGCCTATTTCAGCGGGCACGGGGAAAATCGCCCGCGTTCGCGATCACCTTGGCCCTGATCGTTTTCTACTATCTGTTTCTGGCCGCCGGAGGCGCCCTGGAGACCCGGGCCCCCGGCGCGATGGTCTTCCTCATCTGGGCGCCCAACGCCATCGTTCTTGGCGTCGCCCTCTGGATCCTCTGGAAATCCGAATCGCACATGATCTCCCTCCCCTCGCTGTTCGGGTGGGCCCAGGGGAAGAAATGACCATACTGAGCCGCCATCTCTACAGGGAGTTCTTCCTGATGGCCGCCGCCTGCATCCTGGGGTTTCTGGTCCTCTTCCTCATGATCGATTTCGTGGAATCCGCCGATGCCTTTCTCAACAACCGCGCCGCCGCCGGGGAGATCCTCCGGTACTATATGCTCAAGATTCCGGGCATCTTCTTCATGATTTCTCCGGTCGCGGTGCTCGTGGCAGTCCTGATCACGGTTTCCCTCCTGGCGCGGAATAACGAGTTCACCGCAATGTTCTCGGTGGGGATCGGCCCCTTGCGGGCGTTCGCCCCTCTGATCGCAGGTTGCGCCCTCATCTCGGTCCTGTCCCTCGGGACATCAGAAATCCTCGCCCCCAAGGCCAACCGCATGGCCCGGGAAATCGCCCGGCTCCGGGTCCGCCCCGGGCGGGTTGCGGCCCAGTTCTCGCTGAACCGTTACTGGATCCGCGGGGAGAACGCGATTCTTTCCGCACAGGTGATCGACACGGCCGGCCGCGCGCTGCATGGCTTCCAGTACCTGGAGATCGACCGGAATTTTCGACTCGTCCGGCGCATCGACGCGAGGATAGCGGAGGTTCCCGAGAGGGGAAAGTGGCGGCTCCGGGACGGGCGGGAGCGGCGGACCACAGGGGATCTGCAGGCCGTCCCGATCGCGGATAAGGACTTCCCCTTCGCCGAAACCATCCAGGGCTTCATGGACGGGGAGACTCCGCCCGGGGAGATGACGTACGGGCAGCTCTACGGATACATCGCGGACTCCCAGGCAAGGGGATACGACGTCCGCCGCTACGAGGTGGACCTGCATGCGAAATTCTCGTACCCGCTTCTGAACGTGATCGTCGGCCTGATCGCGATTCCGATCGCCCTTCGCACCCCCCGTTCGGGCGGCGTGTGGAGGAGCATCGGGGCGGGGCTGCTGATCGGCTTTTTCTGCTGGATGGCCCTCTCCGCCTCGCTTTCCCTGGGGAGAATGGGGATGCTCCCCCCCCTGGCGGCGGCCTGGCTCCCGGATCTGTTGTTTGCCGCAGGCGGGGGACTGCTCTTCCGGCGCCACCCCGGATAGTCGCTCCTGCCGGCGAGGATGGAAAAAACGCCGGGAGGGCGGCCGAGGGCCAAGAGGCCCCCGGTCCTTTCAAGGAGGGGATTTCCTTCTATCTCCCGGCATCCTCTTGGATGATCGCAGGGAGCTCTTCGTCGCGCGGGAGACCTAGGTTCCCATCTGCCAGGAAGCGAGATATTTCTTCTGCTCGGGGGTCAGACGGTCGATTCGGACGCCGGTCGCCCGGAGCTTGAGACGGGCGATCTCCCGGTCGATCGGCTCGGGGACGGCGTAGACCCGATTTTCCAGCGTATCTCGCTGCCGGGCCAGATATTCCACCGACAACGCCTGGTTGGCGAAGCTCATGTCCATCACGTTGGAGGGATGCCCCTCCGCAGCGGCCAGGTTGATGAGCCGCCCTTCAGCCAGGACGTGGATCGCGCGCCCGTCGCGCAGCAGGTACTCCTCGACGAACGGCCGGACCGTCCGGACGGACTTCGATATCCGGGCCAGGGCGGGGATGTCGATCTCGACGTTGAAGTGTCCGGAGTTGCAGACGATTGCGCCGTCCTTCATCTTATCGAAATGCTCCCGGCGCAGGACGTGCAGGTTCCCCGTCAGCGTACAGAAGATGTCCCCCGTCCTTGCCGCCTCGGACATCGGAACCACGTCGAATCCGTCCATCAGCGCCTCGAGCGCCGGCAGCGGGTCGACCTCCGTCACCAGGACGCGCGCCCCCATCCCCTTGGCGCGCATGGCCAGCCCCCGGCCGCACCATCCGTAGCCCGCCACGACGAAGCACGAACCGGCGATCAGCCGGTTGGTCGCCCGCATGATCCCGTCGATCGTGGACTGCCCCGTCCCGTAGCGGTTGTCGAAGAGGTACTTGGTCCGCGCCTCGTTCACGGCCACGATCGGGTAGCGCAGCACCCCCCTGGAAGCCATCGCGCGAAGCCGGTTGACTCCGGTCGTCGTCTCCTCCGTCCCGCCGATCACGCCCTTTAGATATTCCTTCTTCTTTGTGTGGATCATGGAGACGAGATCCGCTCCGTCGTCCATCGTCACGTGGGGAGCGATCGCGAGCGCCTGAAGGATATGGGAATAATACGTCTGGCGGTTCTCCCCCTTGATCGCATATACCCGGATGCCGTCGTGACGGACGAGCGAGGCCGCCGCGTCGTCCTGCGTGGAAAGCGGGTTGGACGCGCACAGGGAGACCTTCGCCCCCCCCGCGGAGAGAACCTGCATGAGCGCGGACGTCTCGGTGGTCACGTGCAGGCAGGCCGCGATGCGGATTCCTGTCAGCGGCTTTTCCCGACCAAACCGTTCCCCGATCGAACGGAGGACGGGCATGTCCTTCTTCGCCCACTCGATGTGGTCCCGCCCCACCCCCGCCAGGCGAAGGTCCTTCACGTCGTAGCTGTTTCGGCGGCCCATAGCGCCGGTCTCCTTTTTCCGCTGATGGATTATCCCGCGCTCTTCCGCAACGCCCCCACCTTGTCGGTCCGCTCCCAGGTGAACTCCGGGAGTTCCCTCCCGAAGTGGCCAAGCGCCGCCGTCCGGCAATAGATCGGCCGCAGCAGATTCAGGGCCTTCGTGATCATCGCAGGGCGCAGGTCGAACGTCTCCCGGATCGCCCGTGAAATCCTCTCCTCGGGGAGGCGCGCCGTGCCGAAGGTCTCTACCATCATCGACACCGGCTCCGCAACACCGATGGCATAGGCGAGCTCCAGCTCGCACTTTCTCGCGAGCCCGGCCGCCACCACGTTCTTCGCCACGTAGCGGGCCATGTACGCCGCGCTCCGGTCGACCTTCGATGGATCCTTCCCGGAGAATGCCCCGCCGCCGTGGCGGCTGTAGCCGCCGTAGGTATCGACGATGATCTTCCGGCCGGTGAGCCCTGTGTCCCCGTGGGGTCCGCCCACGACGAACCGGCCGGTGGGATTGATGTAGAACCGCGCATTCTTCGCCAGCATCCCCTTCGGGATGGTCTTCCGGATCACTTCCTCGACGATCCCTTCGGTGAGCGTCTTGCGGTTGACGTCCTCGGCGTGCTGCGCCGAACAGACCACCGCCGTCACCTCGCGCGGGACGCCGTCCGCATAGCGGACGGTCACCTGGCTCTTTCCGTCGGGCCGGAGCCACGGCAGGATTTTCCTCTCCCGCGCCTCGGTGAGCCGGGCGCAGATCTTGTGCGCGAAGGAGATCGGCATCGGCATCCGCTCCTTCGTCTCGTCGCAGGCAAACCCGAACATCATTCCCTGGTCGCCAGCACCCTGTTTTTTGCTCGCCCCGCGGTCGACCCCCCGCGCGATGTCGGGCGACTGCCGGTCGATCGCCGTGACCACAGCGCAGTTGTGCGCGTCGAATCCCTTGGAGTCCCCCGTGTAGCCGATGTCCGTGACGGTCTTCCGAACCAGCCCCGGGAGGTCGAGCATGGCCTTCGTCGTGATCTCGCCCGCCACGATGACGAGTCCCGTGGTCACCATCGTCTCGCATGCAACGCGGCCCCGCGGGTCCTGACGCAAGATCTCGTCGAGGACCGCGTCGGAGATCTGGTCTGCGACCTTGTCGGGATGCCCCCCGGTCACGGATTCCGAGGTGAAGAAAAAATCGTTCATGCCGGATCGCTCCTGTCCGAAACGGTTGAACAAGCCTGCGGATTATACGTTAAAACCGCTCTTCGGGAAAGATGTCCTCGAGCTTCTTGCGCAGGATCTTCCCGATTTCGGCGGCGGTCGCGTGGAGCAGCAGGCCCCCCGTGAATTCCTTCGCCTCGTAGGCCACCGACTTGCGCAGGATCCGCTTCACCCGCGGGATCGACATCGCGTTCATGCTGAGCTCGTCCAGCCCCAGTCCCAGGAGAACGTAGGTAAAAAAGGGCTCGCCCGCCATCTCCCCGCACATCGATACGGGAATCCTCGCATCGTGGGCGCCGTCGACGGTTCGCCGGACCAGCCGGAGGATCGCCGGATGGAGGGGCTCGTACAGGTAGGAGACGTGCTCGTTCACGCGGTCGATGGCGAGGGCGTACTGGATGAGGTCGTTCGTGCCGATACTGAAGAAATCGACCTCCTTGGCGAGCAGGTCGGCAATCATCGCTGCGGAGGGAATTTCCACCATGATCCCGATGGGGATCTCCTTGTCGAAGGCAATCCTCCTTTTCCGGAGGTCGGCTTTTACCTCCTCGACGATCGCCAGCGCCGCCCGCAGCTCCCCCATGCCGGAGATCATCGGGAACATCATCCGGACCATGCCGTGCGCCGATGCCCGCAGGATGGCGCGGATCTGCTGCTTGAAGATCTCCTTCTCCTTCAGGCAGAACCGGATCGCCCGAAGACCCATCGCGGGGTTCATCTCGTCGGCCAGCTCGATCTGGGACGCGAACTTGTCCCCGCCCAGGTCCAGGGTCCGGATGGTGACCGTATGACGGGCGAATTTCTCGGCCACGCGGCGGTAGGTCTTGTATTGCTCCTCCTCGGAGGGCAGGTCCCTCCGGTTGAGGAACAGGAATTCAGTCCGGTAGAGCCCCACCCCTTCCGCGCCGCTCCGCTGCGCGGCGTCCGCTTCCTCGGGGAACTCGATATTGGCGTGGAGTCGAAGCGTCCTGCCATCGCGTGTGACGGCCGGGAGCCTCGCGAATTTCGCCAGGTCGCGGATGCGGAGCAGGTACGCCTTCCGCTTCTCCGTGTATTCGCGGACAGCCTCATGGGTGGGGCGAAGGATGAGGATCCCCTCCTCGCCATCGAGGATGATCTCGTCCAGCTCCGCGTACTCGTCGGTCACCCGCTCCAGGCCCACCACCGCGGGAATGCCAAGGGAGCGTGCGGTGATGGCGGTATGGGACGTCTTGCTCCCGACATCCGTGGCGAAGCCGAGGACCGGACTTTTCAGGATCTGGGCTGTATCCGCGGGGGAGAGGTCGTGGGCCACAAGGATCACCGGCTCGCGGATGGAGGCGATCGAGTCGACGGGGCGGCCGGCGAGGTTCTCGAGCACCCGGTGGCCGATCTGGCGCAGGTCGTGCCCGCGCTCCCGAAGATACTGGTCCTCGATGCGATGGAACGTTTCGAGGAGATTCTGGAGGACCTTGTTGAACGCCCAGTCGGCCTTGTACTGATTCTCCCGGACGAGACGGACCGTCTGGTCGACCAGCATCGAATCTTCCAGGAGCGCCAGGTGCACGGAGAGGATCTGGTAATGCTCGGAAGCGTGGTCCTTCACGCCGTCGCGGATGGCGCGGATCTGGTCCTTGGACCTCCCCACCGCCCGCAAAAACGCGGCGGCCTCTTCCTCGACCTTATCGCGGGTGACCGTCGACTGTACGGAGGAAGGCAGCGCCCGGGAAAGGAAATACCCCCGGCCGATGGCGATGCCGCCGGAAGCGGGAATCCCGCGCAGCAGCCTCATCTTCGTGCGTCCGCCGTCCGTCACAAGTGCCTACTCCTCTCCGAATTTCCGGCCGACCAGATCGCCGATGGCGTCCAGCGCCGCCTCCGCGTCGGGCCCGATCGCCCGTACCACGATGCGGGAATCCTTGGGAGCCGCCAGCATGAGCACCCCCATGATGCTCTTGCCGTTGACCTCCATGCCGTCCTTGCAGATGCGGATCTCCGAGGCAAACCGGTTGGCGAGGTGGACGAACTGCGCCGCGGCGCGCGCGTGCAGCCCCAGACGGTTCAGGATTTCGAACTCCCGCTCCAGCAGAGGCCCTGTTTCCATGTTCCCTTCCGACCTTGTTTTCCCGAAACGTTCCTTAAACGTTCATTGCCAGAGAATCAGCGTCCCGATGATCAGCAGCAGCAGCAGGACTTCCGACGGCGACACCGCCTTCCGGAACAACACCGTCAGGAGGTGAACCGTCAGGGCCGCGATCAGGAAAAACCCCACCGATGCCGCGCCCCCCCCGAACAGGAAGGCGGTCCTGCTTCCCACCGCCCCCGCCCAGGCCCCTCCCAGGACCGCCGCGATGATCTTGCGGTCCTCGGTCCGGGAGGCGAATCCCGCGCCCTTCAGGTACAGTGCGGCGTTCTCTTCTCCCGTCATGCCGACGGTGAACCCCTGACGGCGGATCGAGAGGTGCGACCAGTTGTAAAGGAGCAGCAGTGCTCCGATCCCAAGGAGGGGATGGACGAGGGAGAGGATCGCCCCCGCCACGGAGGCCATCGGCCTCAGGGCCCCCCAGAAGTACGAGTCGCCGATCGCCCCCAGCGATCCCATGAGCCCGACCTTGAACGTCCCGATTGCCCGGGGATCCGTCTCCCCCGCCGCGATCCGCTCCTCGATCCGCATCGAGGCTCCCAGGATCACTCCCGCCATGGACGGCTGCGTATTGAAGTACTCCAGGTGGCGCTTGAGGGCCTTCGTCAGCTCTTCCGGCTGTCCGCTGTAAAGATGCCGGAGCACCGGCAGGATGCTGTAGGCGAATCCGACGTTCTGCATCCCCTCGTAGTTCCAGCATCCCTGGAGGAGGAACTGGCGCCTCCAGACGCTTCGCCGCACCTCGCTGGAGATGCCTTCGCCCATCGTCAGCCCACCCACCGGAAAAAGAGGGTCGCCGCGAACACCGTCATCATCGTCAGGTAAAATGCGGGCGCCGTCCGTTCGGTGCGGCTGCAGGAGAAGATCGACGCCGCCCCGACGAGGGGAAGGATGGGCAGGAGAGCGGCGAAATCGAGCCTGCTCTCCGGTCCGAAGCGGGGCAGAAGAAACGTTCCGACGGCCACCCCGGCGCCGGTGAAGGCAAGCGTCAGCACCGCGCCTGCCAGCGCAAAGAGCGTCACGCCGGCCAGGAGGCCCTGCTCCACGGTCCGGGAGTCCCCCCGCTCCACCGACTCGACGGTCAGGTTGGCGATTCTCCCGTTGACGCGGCGGACGAGGCGGTCGACGACCTTGCCCAGCTCCGCGCAAGGAACCGAGAGGAGCAACAAGGCGGTGAAGCTCCCCGCGTCAAGACCCACGGAAGAGGAAGCAACCGCGCCGGCGGCCCCGGCGAACAGGGCGGCACCCGTGTCGTCCGGCGGGATCGACGCTCCCACCGGCAACCGGACCAGATAAAGGAGCTCCAGCACCGCGCCGACCTGCGCGCCGGCGGAGACGTTCCCGAACACGGCCCCCATCGCGGTGGCAACCACGAGGGGGCGGTGGAGCATCAGCTGGAAGGCCGCCGTCCGGTCAAGGTAGGCGATCGCCCCGAGGACCGCCGCGAGGAGGAACCGCCAGGCCATCGCTATTTCCGCTCGGGCTCATAGGACGTCCCTGCCTCGAACGGGGTGGCGCGGACGTTGACGACAACCCCGTTGTGGCAGAAGCAGTGGACCGTGTCGAAGTCCTCCGGGGAGAAGAAGACCGACGGGGAGATTTCCACCTTGCCGGTCGCGTAGTGCAGGTTGCCGATGTTGAGGGAGGGGAACCGGACGCCGGAGTGGTAGATCCGGAGAGCATCCGGGAAGGTCGAACAGAGGAGGATCGTCTTCTCCCCAAAGCGATCGATTTCGGCGAGTTTCTTTGCGACTTCGTCCAGTGCGCAAAAAACGACGTGAATCGAAGGCGGCACCGCCAGCTCCATGACCGACCGGAGGAACGCGTTGGAGGCGAGGTCGTCGTTGGCCACCAGCAGACAATTGGCGCCGGTGTGCGGCAACCACGTTTCCACGACCTGCCCGTGGATCAACCGGCAGTCCACCCGCACCAGCACCAGCGACATGGCTACTTCTTCTCCACCTTTTTCTTCAGCATATCGCCGGGGATGGTGATGTTGCGCTGGCCGTATTCCTGCAGGTGCCGCGCCAGGTCCGGCAGGGACATCGTCGCCCGGGCCATCGTCAGTTTGATCATCATCGGGAGGTTGACCCCCGTTACCACCTCGACCTGGTGCGTCCCAAGGAACGACAGGCCGATGTTGGAGGGAGTGCCACCGAACATATCGGTCAAAAGGAGGGCCCCCTTCCCCCGGTCGACCGCCCGGATGGCCCCCTCGATCCCCTTCCGGATCTCATCCATCCCCATTTTCGGGTCGATGTCTACGGAGACCGCATTTTCCACCTTCCCCACAATGATCTCGGCAGCCCGCAGGAGTTCCGTGGCCAGGCGGCCGTGCGAGATCACGACGACTCCGATCATGGCGAGCTCCTGCCGGGGAGGGAGGAGCGGTGGAGGTCGCGGTGAATCACCACGGGCACCGCCTCCCGGGCGAGGGCCGCGGACAGTGCCTCGGCGACGGCAACCGAACGGTGTCTCCCGCCCGTGCACCCGATCCCCAGTGTGAAATACGCTTTCCCTTCCTTTGTATAGAGGGGAAGGAGGAAATGCAAGATAGAGGTCAGAAGGCGGAGGAACCGGCGGGTCGTCTGCGCCGAAAGCACATACTTGCGGACCCTCCGGTCCAGTCCGGTTTGTAGCTTTAACGCGGGGACGAAGTTGGGGTTGGGAAGGAACCGGACGTCGATGACCATATCCGCCTCCAGTGGGAGCCCGTAGCGGTAGCCGAAGGAGACGATGCTGACGCGCAGCCCCCCTCCATCCGATTTCCGGAAACGGCGCAGGAGCGCTTCGCGCAGATGGTGGACCGTGAACTCCGACGTGCTGAGCACCGTGTCGGCCATTTCGCGCAGCGGGGAGAGCACCTTCCGTTCCCTCCGGATCGCCTCCTTGGCTCCCCCGGGCCCGGCCAGGGGGTGCTTCCGCCGGGTCTCACTGAACCGTCGCAGGAGAACGTCGTCCTCGGCGTCGAGGAACAGGACATGGACGTCGTGCCCCTGGCGGCGCAGGTCCTCGATCACCCGCGCAAAGTCGGGCAGAAACTCGCGTCCCCGCACGTCGGCCACGAGGGCGATATGGGCGGACTCGCCCCGCGCCTCGGACACGATGTCGATGATCTTGGGCAAAAGGACCACGGGGAGATTGTCCACGCAGAAGTAGCCGATGTCCTCGAAGACCTTCGCCGTCGTGCTCTTCCCCGAACCGGAGAGGCCCGTCAAGATGACGACGCGGGAGCGCCGGCGGGCTTTCCTCGAGGGGGTCATCGGGGAGGGGTCCCCCCCGTCCGGCGACTGTGCTGATCGACGAGATCGCGCGCGGAGTGGACCCCCTGCGTCTTCAGAATGTGGTTCCGGATCGCCACCTCCACGATCGTCGCCAGGTTGCGCCCCGGGGAGACCGGTATGAGAAGCGTCGGGATGGACACGCCAAGGTATACGGTCCAGCGGTCCTCCAGGCCGAGCCGGTCGTATTCCTTTACCGGATCCCACTCCTCGATCTGGATGACGACCTCCACTTTCTTCAAGTCGGTGATCGCATAGAGCCCGAACAGGTCCCGGATGCTGATGATCCCCAGGCCGCGGATCTCCATGTGGTGACGGGTGAGATCGCTGCCGCTGCCGAGGACGGTGCTCGGCCCCCGCTTCTCGAGGTGGATGATGTCGTCGGCGACGATCCGGTGCCCGCGGAGGATGAGGTCGAGCGCGCACTCGCTTTTCCCGATCCCGCTCCGGCCGAGGAGGATGACGCCGGTCCCGAGCACGTCCATCAGAACTCCGTGAACCGTGGTGGTCTCGGCGAACAGCCGTCCGAGGTGCCGGAGGGTCTCCTCGATCAGCTCCGTGGTGGGAAGAGGCGAAGACAGGAGCGGTACCGCGTGGCGATCGGCGGCCTCCAGGAAGGCGGGGGGCACCGGCAGCGAACCGCCGATCACGGCGCACGCCATCGGGCCGGAGAAGAACACGTCGACGATCCCGGCCTGCCGCACCCCCGGCTGGCTTTCGAAGTAGGTGAGCTCCGTGTCGCCGAGGACCTGGATGCGTCCCTCGTGGATCGACCTCACCTCCCCGGTCATCGCCAGCCCGGTCTTCTGGATCCGCTGGTCCGTGATCTCGCGGGTCAGGCCGGCGGCGCCCGCCTGGAGCCGCATCTCGAGAGGGACGGCGCACGCCTGGAGGAAACGGTCGATCGTAATGGGCACGTTCCTTCGCCTCCCTCGGAAAAACCTTACGACCGGTCGTCTTCCTCCTTGAGGATCTTCCGGAGGTCGTCCGCATCCCGGGCGTCAAGGAGCGACCGGCGGAACCGCGTGTCCTTGAGCAGGCGGGAAATGCGGGCCAGCGCCTTGAGATGCATCCCCGCCGACTGCTCGGGAGCCACGACCAGGAAGAACAGGTAGGCCGGCTTGCCGTCGAGGGAATGGAACTGCACCCCCCCGCGGCTGCGGCCGATGACGGCCGCCAGGCGGGTAAGCCCCGGGACCTTCCCGTGCGGAATCGCGACGCCGTCCCCGATCCCCGTGCTGCCGAGGCTCTCGCGGTCCATGAGAATCGACGTCAGACCCTGCGCGGACAACGACGGGATGCTTGCCGCCACCACTTCGGACATCTCGCGCAGGACCCCCTCTTTCGTCTCCGCCCGGAGGTTGTCGACCACGCCTCCGGGCGAGACGATGTCCAGCAGCTTCATCGGGCGGAAGGCTCCGTGAACCCGATGTTCCCGTCCTGCTGCCGGAAGACGACGCTGGGCTGGTTGGTCTCCTGATTGACGAACATCACCACATCCACCTGGAGAAGATCGAGGTGATGGACAGCCTCCTCCACGCTCATCGGCTTGGGGAGGAAGTTGTCGGAACGGACGATCCGGGCCCCCTCGCTCTCCTGGATCGTGAGGGAGGATCCCGAGACGACCGGCGCCGGGAAGGTCCCCTGTCCCTTCTCTTTCCGCTTCTCCCGGTACTTCTTGAGCTGTCGCTCGACCTTGTCGCACACAAGGTCGATGGCGGAATACAGATCGTCGGTGGACTCGAATGCCTTGATCGTGATCCCCTTGCCGGTGACGAACACCTCGGCGATGTGCCGGTACTTCTCCACCGAAAGGGTGACGTGCGCGTCGAACGGCTTGTCCACTACCTTCTGAACCTTCCCCAGCTTCTCGATCACATAATCCTTCAGCGGCTTGCTCGAATCGACATGGCGGAAAGTGACGTTGAGGTTGCTCACTCCTTCGCCCTCCTTGGCGGAAACGGTCTCGTGCGGCTAATAGAGCTTCTTTCGCTTCGACGAGGGAAGGACTCCCAGCTGGGCCCGGTACTTCGTCACCGTCCGCCGGGCGATCCGGATCCCCTGGTTCCGGAGCAGGCGCATCAGTTCCTGGTCGGAAAGCGGTTTTTCCCCTCCTTCAGAGGAGATGATCTCCCGGATCTTCTCCTTCACCGACTTGGAGGCAATGTCCTCCTCCCCCCCCTCGCGGTTCAGCCCCGAGTTGAAGAAGTACTTCAGTTCGAAAATGCCGTGCGGCGTGTAGACGTATTTCCCGCTGGTCACCCTGGAGACGGTGGACTCGTGCATCGAGATTTCCTCGGCGACGTCCCGCAGGGTCAGCGGCTTCAGGTACTTCGGCCCGCGGTCCAGGAAATCGTGCTGGAGCTTCATGATGCTCTCCACGACCTTATAGATGGTCCGCTGCCGTTGCTGGATGCTTTTGATGAACCACAACGCGGAGTTGACCTTCTGCTTGAGGAACTCGCGATCTTCCTTCGGAAGCGACTCCCCGTCGGAGAGGAGGCGCCGGTAATAGGAGCTCAGTCGCAGCCGCGGCTGTCCATCTTCGTTGAGGGTGATCATCCACTGGTTTTCGAACTTGATGACGTAGACGTCGGGGGTGATGTAGTGAACATCGTCCCCCGAAAACTCCCTTCCCGGCTTGGGGGAAAGGGAAACCAGCTTCTGGTAAGCTTCCCGGACCGCCTCCTTCGAGATCCGCAGGCGCTTTGCGATCCCCGAGAGGTCGCCTCGGGAGAAGAGGTCGAAGAGGTCGGTGAGGATCTTCAGGGGGAGGGAGAACTCTTCCCCCTTTTCCCGGGCCTGGATCATCAGGCACTCCCGCAGGTCGCGGGCGCCCACGCCCGTCGGATCGAGCGCCTGGATCCTGGCGATCGCGTTCTCCACCGCCGCTACGGGCTCGGAAAGGGTCCCAGCGGCCTCCTCGGCGGAAACCTTGAGATACCCGTTCTCGTCGATGTTTCCGATCAGGTAGGAAGCGATGTGCCGGAGGTCCTCATCGGCGTCGGAAAGATGGATCTGCCACTCGAGGTGTTCGGCGAGTGTGGGTTTCCGTGTGAGCAGGTTCTCGTAGTACGGGCGTCCGTCGTCCTCGTCCCGCTCGCGCTCCCCGCGCCCTTCCGACGGCGCACCGTCCTCGAAGTAGTAGTTCCAGTCGACCCGGTCGATCAGTCCGGTTTCGCTCCGCAGGCGGGGTTCCTCCCCCGCAGGGGCGGTGTTTTCCGAGGTGGTGGCGGCCTCCTCGGACCCGGACCCGGCCTGCTCCTCCGGGGCCTCCTCCCCTTCCGCCGCACTTTCCTGGGCCTCTTCCAGGACGGGGTTGGTTTCGAGCTCCTCGCGGATCGCCTGCTGGAGTTCCAGGCGCGAAAGTTGCAGGAGTTTGATCGCCTGTTGCAGCTGGGGCGTCATCACCAGCTGCTGGCTCAATTTCAGGGACTGCCGTAACTCCAGCGCCATTCCGCCCTCGGACGGTTAAAGCGTAAACCCGTCTCCCAAATAGATTTCCCGAACGCGCGCGGACGCTGCGATCTCCTCCGGGTTCCCCGCTAAAAGGATCTCCCCTTCCGAGATGATGTACGCACGGTTGCACACCTTGAGCGTGTCGCGTACGTTATGATCCGTTATTATAACCCCGATCCCCTTCTCTTTTAAGCCAAGGATAATCTGCTGCAGGTCGGAGACCGAGATCGGATCGATGCCGGCGAAGGGCTCGTCCAGGAGCAGGAAGGAGGGCGATATCACCAGCGCCCTTGCGATTTCCACGCGCCGGCGCTCCCCCCCGGAAAGCGAGAGACCCGCCGTCTCCGCAACGTGGGAAATGCGCATTTCCCGCAACAACTGGGTCAGCCGCTCTTCCCGCTCCCCCGCGGACAACGGCGTCTCCTCGAGGAACGCGAGGATGTTCTCACGGACGGTCAGCTTCCGGAATACCGACGGCTCCTGGGGGAGGTATCCGAGCCCCATCCGGGCCCGCCGGTGCATCGGAAACCGGGTGATTTCCTGCCCGTTGAGCGTGACCTCGCCCCCGTCCGGAGCGACAAGGCCGACCATCATGTAAAAAATGGTGGTCTTCCCAGCCCCGTTGGGCCCCAGGAGTCCCACGACCTCTCCCGGCCCGATGTCGAGCGAGACCCCTTTCACCACCTCCCGGTGGCGGTATCCCTTGGACAGGTTCCGGGCGACAAGCGACTTCACTGACCCGACCTCTCCTTCCTTCCCGTGCGACCTTTCGGCTGGATGACCGCCTTGACGCGGCCCCCCTCCCCTCCCGTGACCACGGAACGGTTCTCCCGAAGGTAGATGGTCATCGCCTCCCCCTTCACGGTGTTCCCCTCCTGGATGAGGTAGGCGCCGCCCGAGAGGACGATCCGCTGCTCGAGGTTATAGAACACGGCACGCGCCGCGCGGGCTTCCTTATCTTCCTGGTTCACACGGACACTCCCTTCCGCGATGATCTTCTCGATGATCCCCGTACCGCGAGCGTATTCCGCGAACAGGTGTTCGGAGGACAGGGTCACGTCCCCCTGCTTCGCGATCACATTCCCTTCAAAGGTCACCGAATTTTTCACGCTGTCGGCGGACAGCCGGTCGGCGGTGATTTCGATGGGGCGATCCCCGAATCCCTCGTCCTTGGGAACCTTGCGCTCCTCCGCCAGGACGGTGGTGACAGCGGCCGCAAGGAACAGGAGCACGAAAATTGCTGCCCGCTTCCGCATCGGCTCACCCCCTCCTTCGAAATGCCAGGGAAGGCTCTAGCCGGGTCTTCGGCATCTCGAGCGACACCTTCCCCTCCCTCCAGTGCCAGACCAGGTTGTCTCCCACCACCGAGAGCCCCGGGCCTGAAAGACTGGCTTTCCCTGTCGCGGTCAGAATCCGCTCAGGGAGGGAAAGGTTTGCGGTGGAGATCGCGGCGGACCACCCGGTGTCGTTTTCGGCGGAACCTCCTTCGGGAAGGAAGATCTGCCCATTCTGCATGTCCCAGGAGGCCTTCGGGGCGCGAACGACGACCTCCCCGACACCGCCCGGCAGCACGAGGATCACGCCGGTGGCGGAAAACCTGCCCGCCAGGAGCAGGTAGGTGGCCTGGTCCGAGAAAAGCCGGTACGGTGCTCCCTCGTTCCGGATCTCCCGCATTTCCACGTTCCGGAGGATGACTTCCGGCTCGGACGGCGCTCCGGCGTCGGACGGTTCCCAGGGCCCCTGCGGACCGGGGCCCTTCGAGGAAATCGCGGCCAGAAGCCCGATTCCTCCCAGAACCGCGAACAGCGCCCCGAAGGAGATCATCCAGCGGCGCGTCATCTGGTGTACCGTCTCGTAAATAGCTTGACGCACCGAGAGCGTCGAGGCAAAGCGCCGGCAAGGCGCGCGACTGAGGTGGCGGGGGACACTCTTTGTTCACTCGACGAGAAAACCAAGAGTGTCCCCCGAGTGAAGGAGCGCAACGAAGCCTTCGCTGCTGCAGCGGCGCTCGAATGCCAAGATATTTGCGAGACGGTGCACTAGGGCCCGGCCGCGAAGTACTTGGAGGCGACCTTCTCCCACGCCCCGCTGGACCGCAGGACAAACTCGATAATCTCACGGACGGCGCCCTGGCCTCCGGCCCGCGTGGAAACGTAATCGGCCGCTTCCCGCACGTAGCTTTCCGCATCCGCCACTGACGCGGCGAACCCCACCCTCCGCATCAGGGGCACGTCCACGATGTCGTCGCCCACATAGGCGGTCTCCCCGGGGGAGACGCCTTTTCCCGCGAGGATCTCCCGCCAGGCGGCCACCTTGTCCCTCACCCCCTGGCGGACAAGGGAAATGTCCAGCTCCTTCGCCCGGACCGCGACCACCTCCGACGTCCGCCCGGTGATGATGCCCACTTCGATGCCGGCACGCTGGAGCATCTTGATGCCGTGCCCGTCCCGGACGTGGAAGCGCTTGATCTCCCGCCCGCCGCCGTCGTAGACGATCCCCCCATCGGTAAGGACTCCGTCCACGTCGACCAGGAAGAGACGTACCCTGGCCGCCTTCTCCGCGGCATCGGGCCGAAGCAGGGGGACGCTCATCCGACCCCTGCCTTCAGAAGATCGTGGACGTGGACGATGCCCACCAACAGTTCCGCCTCCACCGCGTCGAAGACGAAGAGGCTCGTGATCGAATGTTCCTCCATTTTCCGCAGTGCGGAAGCGGCGAGATCCGAGGAGGAGATGCGCTTGGGGCGGATCGACATCACCTCTTCCGCGCGCGCGCCGAAGAGATCGACCCCCTTCTCCATGGCCCGGCGGACATCCCCGTCCGTGATCACCCCGACCAGGGTACCGGATCCGTTGAGGACCCCCGTGACACCCAGCCGCTTGGAGCTGATCGTGAACAGTGCATCCTTGAGCGGCGTTTCGCAGGAGACCAGGGGGATCTCCTCGCCGGTGTGCATCAGCTCCTCCACCATGAGGAGCTTTCGGCCCAAGATGCCGCCAGGGTGAAGCATCGCGAAGTCCTGCTCGGAAAACCCTTTCTCCTCGAACAGCACGACCGCGAGCGCGTCCCCCATCGCCAGTGCCGCCGTGGTGGAGGCCGTCGGGGCCAGGCCCATCGGGCACGCCTCCTCGTGGACCCCGACGTCGATCACGGCGTCGGCGTGACGGGCGAGGGTGGACTGCGGGTTTCCCGTCAGGGCGATGAGCTCGAGCCCCAACCGCTTGAAGACGGGGAGGAGCCGCACGACTTCCTGGGTCTCGCCCGAGTTCGAGAGCGCGATGACGACGTCCCCTTTGAGGACCATCCCGATGTCGCCGTGGAGCCCTTCCGCCGGGTGGAGAAAGAAGGCCGGCGTTCCGGTGGACGCCAGGGTCGCTGCGACCTTTCGGCCGATGAGCCCGGACTTCCCCATTCCGGTAACGATCACCTTGCCGGGTGCGCGCAGCAGCATCTCGACGGCCCGGGTGAAATGATGGTCGAGCTTCTCCCGCAGCGCGAGAAGCCCTTCCGCCTCGATGGAGAGCACCCGTGCGGCGCGCCCGGTCAGGTTGCGGGTCATGTCCCTTCTCCTTTCCCGGCCGCCCCGGACTCCGCCGCCTCGCGGATCGCGAGGAGGGTCCGCAGGAGCGGCTCCACGTCGTCAAGCGGCAGGCTGTTGGGACCGTCGGAAAGGGCCCGGCTCGGGTCCGGATGGACCTCGAGGAACACGCCGTCCACCCCCGCCGCCACGGCTGCGCGGGCGAGGGGTGCGACGAACCGGCGATCGCCGGAGGAAACCTTTCCCGCTCCGCCCGGGAGCTGGACGCTGTGCGTTGCGTCGAAGATCACCGGGCAGATCCCCTCCCGGATGGCGGGCAGCCCGCGGTAATCGACGACCAGGTTGTTGTAGCCGAACGTGGTTCCCCGCTCCGTGACCAGGACGGCGGAATTCCCGGTCGACGTCACCTTCTCCACGGCGTTTTCCATGTCCCATGGCGCCATGAACTGCCCCTTCTTGATGTTGACCGGCAGGCCCGTCTCGCCCGCCGCCACCAGCAGATCGGTCTGGCGGCACAGGAGGGCCGGGATCTGGAGAAGGTCGACCACCGCTGCCACCGCGGCAACCTGTTTCGGCTCGTGCACGTCTGTGGTCACCGGAACGCGGAACTTCCGCTTCACCTCCCCCAGGATGCGCAGTCCCTCCTCCTGCCCGGGCCCGCGGGAAGACCGGCCCGAGGAGCGGTTCGCCTTGTCGAAGGAACCCTTGAAGATGAGGGGAACGCACAGGCGGGTGGCCAGCCCCGAAAGAAACTCCGCCACGGCCATCGCGAGGCTCTCCGACTCCAGGACGCACGGTCCGGCGATGAAGGCCGGCGGGTTCCCCGCCCCGATCCGGAACCGCCCCGCGATCTCGACTTGACGGATCACGATACCCCCTGTCTCCGGGAAACGGTGTAGGCGGCGCCGATGAAATCGCGGAAGAGGGGGTGGGGCGCCATCGGCCGCGACTGGAACTCGGGGTGGAACTGGCAGCCCAGGAACCAGGGATGGTCCTGGATCTCCACGATCTCCACGAGGCGCCCGTCCGGCGACAGGCCGGTGATCCGCAGCCCCCTGGCGGAAAGGGCCTCCCGGAACTCGTTGTTGAATTCGTAGCGGTGCCGGTGCCGCTCCGAGACCTCCGCGGCGGCGTACGCCTTGCGGGCGAGCGATTTCTCGGCGAGGGAGCAGGGGTACGCCCCGAGCCGCATCGTCGCTCCCTTCTCCACCACCCCGCGCTGGTCCGGCATGAGGTCGATGACCGCGCACTCGCTCTCCGCGTCGAGTTCCCGGCTGGTGGCCGCCGGGAGGCCGCACACGTTCCGGGCAAATTCCACCACGGCCACTTGCATCCCGAGGCAGATGCCGAAGAAGGGGATGCGGTTTTCCCGGGCGTACCGCACGGAGGCGATCTTCCCTTCCACTCCGCGCGACCCGAACCCTCCGGGGACCAGGATCCCGTCGGCCCCCTTCAGAAGCGCCTCGGCCCCCTGCCGCTCGACCTCCTCGGAGTCCACGTACCGGTGCAGGACCCGGACCGAGTGGGCAATCCCGCCGTGCGTCAGAGCCTCGTTCAGGCTCTTGTACGACTCGCGCAGGTTCACGTACTTCCCGACGATGGCGATCGTGACTTCGCCCACCGGATTCTTCCACTTCTCCATGATCTTCGACCATGCGTCGAGCCTTGGCTCGCCCGCCCAGATGTTCAGGGACTCCATGATCTTGTCGTCCAGTCCTTCCTGGTGGAAGACCAGGGGCAGCTCGTAGATCTGCTCCACGTCCCGAGCGGTGATGACCGCGTCCTCGGTCACGTTGCAGAATAACGCGATCTTCGCCTTGATGTCCTTGGGCAGCGGCCGTTCGCATCGGCACAACAGGACGTCGGGCTGGATGCCGATGGAGCGCAGCTCCTTCACGCTGTGCTGGGTGGGTTTCGTCTTCAGCTCCCCCGCCGTGCCGATGTAGGGGACGAGCGTGACGTGGACGTAAAGGACGTTCTCCTTCCCGCGGTCCGTCCGGACCTGCCGGATCGCTTCCAGGAACGGAAGGCTCTCGATGTCGCCCACGGTGCCGCCGACCTCGACGATCGCGAGGTCGTAGCCCTGGGCCGCCGCGCTGATGACCCGCTTGATCTCGTCCGTGATGTGGGGGATGACCTGGACCGTGCCGCCCAGGTAGTCGCCGCGCCGCTCCTTCGTGATCACCGAGTGGTAGATCTTGCCCGTGGTGCAGTTGTTCTTCTTCCCCATCCGCGAGGAGACGTACCGTTCGTAGTGCCCCAGGTCGAGGTCGGTTTCGGCGCCGTCGTCGGTCACGAACACCTCGCCGTGCTGGAACGGGTTCATCGTTCCGGGGTCGACGTTGATGTAGGGGTCGAGCTTGAGCATCGTGATCTTCAGGCCCCGGGCTTCGAGGAGCGCTCCGATCGAGGCGGCCGCAAGCCCCTTCCCAAGGGAGGACACGACGCCCCCGGTCACGAAGATGAACTTCGGCTTTACCGTTCGTTCCGCCCGCATAGCCTCTCCTTGACGGCGTACAGATCCTCGGGGGTGTCGACCCCCACCGAGTCGAACTCCACGTCGACGACGCGGATCTTGTGACCGCTCTGCAGCACCCGCAGCTGCTCCAGCCGTTCCGCCGATTCCAGGGAAGCCGGGGGGAGGGCGGCGACGGTGAACAGGAAATCTTTCCTGTATCCGTAGATCCCCAGGTGCTTGCGGTACCTTCCGAACCCGGTGTCCCGGTAATGGGGGATGGAGGAACGGGAAAAGTAGAGCGCATCCCCGCGGTCGTCAACGACCACCTTCACCACGGAAGGGAGGAGGAACTCCTCCGGATCCTCCCGGGGGAGGGCTGCCGTCGTCATCGAAACCGCCGGGTCGTCGAGCAGGGGGGCAACCACCGCGTCTATAACGGAGGGGTGCATCATCGGCTCGTCGCCCTGCAGGTTGACGATGATCTCCTCGGCAAGGCCCCGCGCCGTCTCGGCCACCCGGTCCGTCCCCGAGGCGCAGTCAGGCGAGGTCATCCTCGCCTCGCCCCCGAATCCGCGGACCGCCGCTGCGATGCGCTCGTCGTCGGTGGCCACGACAATCCGTGAGGCAAACCGGGATTTCCTTGCCTTTTCCCAAACATACCATATCATCGGACGACCGTCTATTTGGGCCAGGGGCTTCCCCGGCAGCCGCGTCGACGCGTACCGGGCGGGGATCACCACCGCCACGCCTTTCGGGGAAGGGCTCACGGGAAGAGGGGGGCCGCCCGGAGTCCGTCCTCCTCCGGGAATCCCATCATCAGGTTGAAGCACTGGACGGCTGCCCCCGAGGCCCCCTTCACGAGATTGTCGATGACGGAGACGACCACCACCCGCCGCGTCTTCGCATCGGTTCGGAAGGCGATGTCGCAATCGTTGCTCCCGGCCACGTCTTTGGTGGAGGGAAGAACGCCCGGCGGGCACAGCCGCACGAAGGGCTCCTTACCGTAATGCTTGCGATACGCCTTCTCCACCGCCTCGTGGGAGATCTTCGGCCGGAGCGTGGCGTAGCAGGTCGCCAGGATCCCCCGGACCATCGGGATCAGGTGGGGGACGAAGGTGATCGAGACCTTTTCCCCGCCGGCGAGGGTGAGCTCCTGGTCCATCTCGGGGTTATGGCGGTGCTTCGGCAGCCCGTAGGGCCTTACTCCCCCTTCGACTTCAGGGTAGTGGAACCCGAGCGAGGGGCTTCTCCCGCCGCCGGAGACGCCGGTCTTGCAATCGGCCACGATCCCCTTCCGCTCGATCAGGCCCTCCTTGAGCAGCGGGTAGAGAGCGAGGATGACCGCCGTGGGGAAGCAGCCTGGGACCGCCGCCAGCCGCGTATTCCGCAGGGCCTCCCGGTACACCTCGGGCAGTCCGTAGACCGCCTTGCCGCTCACGCCGGGGCTCTTGTGCGTAACGCCGTAGACCGATTCGTACAGCGGGATGCTCCGGAAGCGGAAATCCGCCGAGAGGTCGACGACCGGGATCCCCCTCCCGAAAAGCGCCTCGGCCACGGGCGCCGAGACCGTGTGGGGCAATGCCAGGAAGGCGGCGTCGAAGCCGGCGGAAAGCATCTTCTCCGTCTTCCCGAAGGCGACGCCGGCGAGCTTCCCGCGGAAGGGGGAAAACGCCTGTTCGACCGGCTGTTCGGAGTATTGCTCGGAGGTCAGCGCCGAGATCTTCGCGCGAGGATGGGACAGCAGGAGCCGGATGAGTTCGAACCCGGTGTATCCCGTCGCGCCGAATATAGCGACCCGCTTCATGTTTCTCTCCTTGGAGTCATAAGAACCGGGACGGTCCTGACATCGCCTGTCGATCCATCATCCCCTGTCGTGTGACCTCGATCCATTTGTTGTTCCGCCATGCCCTCAGGCAGGACCGTCCCTAAAAAAGAAGGGGAAGGCGGCGGTAGCGGCCTTCCCCTTCGGGAATCGTTCGACGGGGCATCTCGCCCTCGATGCTTACCGCTTGGAGAACTGGAACCGTTTCCTCGCCCCCGGACGACCGTATTTCTTGCGTTCCTTGATCCGGGCGTCGCGGGTCAGGAACCCCGCCCGCTTCAGTACGGGACGGAGCTCGGGGTTCTCCGCCTGCAGCGCCTTGGCCAGGCCGTATTTCATGGACTCCGCCTGGGCCGACGGCCCGCCGCCGTTGACGTTCACCTCCACGTCCACCGACTGCCGCTTGCCGGCGAGCACCAGCGGCTGTACGGCGACCGCCCGCAGCGCGAGGACCGGGAAGTAGTTCTCGAACTCCCGCCCGTTGACGCTGATTCTCCCGCTGCCCGACTTCATGTAGACGCGGGCGATGGCTGTCTTCCGTTTCCCCGTCGCGTAGACCTTCGCTGCTTGTGCCATTTTGCCGGAATCCTCTCCTATTCGTTGACCGCCAGCGCCTTGGGCTGCTGGGCCTTGTGGGGATGGTCGGGGCCTGCGTAGACCTTGAGCTTGGTGAAGAGCCGGTCGCCCAGCCGCGACTTGGGCAGCATCCCCCGGACCGCCCATTCGACGAGACGTTCCGGGTGCTTCTGCAGAATCTTCTCCGGCGTGGTGGACTTCAATCCCCCCATGTACCCCGTGTGGCGGTAGTAGGTCTTCTCCGTCATCTTCTTCCCGGTCAGCTTCACCTTTTCGGCATTGACCACGATGACGAAATCGCCGATGTCGGCGTTGGGAGTGAACATCGGTTTGTGCTTCCCGCGCAGGACTTCGGCCACCTTCGTGGCGACGCGTCCCAGGACCTTGTCCCTGGCGTCCACCACGTACCAGGCCTGGTCGGCATCCTCTCTCGTGAAATATTCGGTCTTCTTCATCGGCGCAAACCATCTCCCTGGAAATCAAAGGGTATATTAGATCCCAGCGGGCGCTCACCGTCAAGGAGAATTTGCCCGTCCGCCTCACCCCGTCTGCTGTTCACGTGCATGCCATACCGGCTGTGCCGCCCCGGAGGGGGACTCCGCTCGTGGCTCGACGTGCGGTGGACCCGCACGTCTGGGCTTTACCTCACTTCGCCCCCCTCCTGCGGCGGCTCCGCCGTAACCAGGGAACGCAGCCGATCGCGGCGCTCAGTCGGAGTACGTGACGCTCCACAGAAACAACCCGTGCGCGGGGGCGGTGGGACCCGCCTCCGAACGATCTCGAAGGGAAAGCAAATCCCTCACCCGTTCCGGCGGATTATCCCCCTTCCCGACGTCCACCACCGTCCCGACGATGTTGCGGACCATGTGCCGCAGGAAGCCGCCGCCGGAAATGCCGATAAAATGGAGACCGGGATACAGCTCGCTCAATTCCGCCCGGAAGATTGTACGGATTGTCGTCACCGCCGTGCACCCCTGCCCCCGGAAGGAGGCGAAATCGTGCTCCCCCACCACGTGGGCCAGCCCTTCCCACATCGCGCCGAGGTCGAGGTGCTTCTCGATGTGCCAGGCATAGCGGGAGAAAAAAGGGGAGGCCACGGGATGCAGATGGAGAAAGTACCGGTACTCCTTCTCCTTCGAGTGGCGTCGGGCGTCGAACGACAGGGGAACCTCTTCGGCGGAGACGATGCGGATATCGGGGGGAAGCAGCGCGTTCCCCCCTCGCAGGATCGTTTCCAGCGGCCGGTTGCCCGAGTCGGCGAAATCGACCACCTGCTCCCGCGCGTGGACCCCGGAGTCGGTGCGCCCCGCCGCCCGCAGTTTGACCGCCTCCTGGAGGATCCGGCCCAACGCCTCCTCCGCCAATGCCTGGACCGTGGGCCCGTTCGGCTGGAGCTGGAACCCCCGGTACGCGGTCCCGTCATAGGTCAGTGTCAGCTTGACGCGCCGCATCCTCGGGGTCAGGCTTATACGGGAACCAGGTGGTTCTTGACGAGCAGCTCCCCGATCTGGATGGCGTTCAGCGCCGCCCCCTTGCGGAGCTGGTCGCCGCACACCCAGAAGTTGAGCGCGTTCTCCGCGCTGTCGTCTTCCCGGATGCGGCCGACGTAGCAGTCGTCCTTCCCCGCGCAGAACAGCGGCATCGGATAGACATTGCCCGCCGGGTCGTCCATCACCTGGCATCCGGGGAACTTCGCGATGAGCTCCCTCGCCTTCTCGCGGGTGATCTTCTTCTCGAACTGGGCGTTCACCGAGATCGAGTGGGCGGTGAGCACCGGCACGCGCACCGTGGTGCAGGTGACGCGCAGGCCGGGGATCTCCAGGATCTTGCGCCCCTCGTTCGTCATCTTCATCTCTTCCTTGGTGTAGCCGTTGTCCAGGAAAGCGTCGATGTGCGGGATGACGTTGAAGGCGATCTGGTGCTTGAACGCCGCCACTTCCATCTTCTCCCCCTTGGCGAACGCCTTCGTCTGGGAGACCAGCTCCGCCATCGCCTTGGCCCCGGCCCCGGAGGTCGCCTGGTAGGAGGAGGCCACCACCCTTGAAAGCTTCCCGTAGTCGTGCAGGGGCTTGAGCGGCATGATCGCGATGATCGTCGTGCAGTTCGGATTCGCGATGATTCCCCGGTTCCTGAACTGCGCGACTGCGTGCGGGTTGATCTCCGGGACCACGAGCGGGATTTCTTGCTCCATCCGGAAGGCGGAGGAGTTGTCGATCACCACCGCGCCGGATTCCCACGCCGCGGCCGCAAACTCCTTGCTCCGGGATGCGCCCGCCGAGAACAGGGCGATGTCGATCCCCTTGAAGGCGCTCTTCTGGAGCAGCTCCACGGGGACCTGCTCGCCGCGGAACGCGAGCCGCTTGCCGACCGAGCGCTCGGAGGCCAGCAGGCGGATGTTCTTCACGGGGAACTTCCGCTCCTCAAGGATCTGCAGCATCACTTCCCCCACGGCGCCGGTCGCCCCGGCGACCGCGACGTTGAAATTCCTGGTGCTCATCGCTTCACCTCTCCTATTGTGTTTTTCCGGAATGCGTTTCGTCGCGCTCATGTGCGCTTTCGGATCGCTTCGCGGACCTTCTCGCCCATCTCCTTCGTTCCCACGAGCCGCACGCCCGGACCCTCCCGGAAGATATCCCCCGTACGGTATCCGCCGGCAAGCACCTGCTCCACCGCCTCATCGATCCGGTCGGCTTCCGCGGTCAGATCAAATGCATATTTTAACATCATCGCGATCGAAAGTATCATCGCCAGGGGGTTTGCCACCCCTTTCCCGGCAATGTCCGGGGCGCTGCCGTGGATCGGTTCATAGAGCCCCACTTTCCCGCCGATGGAGGCCGACGGCAGCATCCCGATCGACCCGGTGATCATCGACGCCTCGTCCGTGAGGATGTCCCCGAAGAGATTCGTCGTGACGATGACGTCGAACTGCTTCGGGTACCGGATCAGCTGCATCGCACAATTATCCACCAGCATATGGGACAGCTCCACGTCCCGATACTCGCGGTCGTTCACCTCGGTCACGATCCTGCGCCACAGCTCGCTGGACTCCAGTACATTGGACTTGTCCACGGAGGTCACCTTCCGGCTCCGCTTCCGGGCCAGGTCGAAAGCCACCCGGGCGACCCGCTCGATCTCCGGGCGGGTGTAGACCTCGGTATTGATCCCCACCTCGACGCCGTTTTCCACCCGGATCCCCCGGGGCTCCCCGAAATAGATCCCGCCGGTCAGCTCCCGCACGACGAGGAGGTCGATCCCCTCCACGAGCTCCCTGCGGAGCGGCGAGGCATCCAGAAGGGGCGCGTGGACTTTCGCGGGGCGCAGGTTCGCGAAGAGGCCCAGATTCTTCCGCAGCCCCAGGAGCGCCCGCTCCGGCCGCACCTCGAACGGCAGCGGGTCCCACCTGGGCCCCCCGACCGCGCCCAGGAGCACGGCGTCCGCCGCCTTGGCGAGCGCCAGCGCCCGTTCCGTCATCGGGACCCGGTGGGCGTCGTAGGATGCGCCCCCGAGCAGCTCTTCCTCCGTCTCGAATCGCCGCCGGCCAGAGACCTCCTCGATCGTCGCCAGGACGGAGAGGGCTTCCCGCACCACCTCGGGGCCGATTCCGTCTCCGGGAAAGACGCAGATCTTCGGCATCGGCGCTACTTTCCTTTCCGGCGGGCGGCCATGTAGTTCATCAGCCCCCCCGCGGCGACCAGCTCCCGCATGAACGGCGGGACGGGGGCGATCCGGTATTCTCTCTTCTTCGTTTCGTTGCGCAGGGTTCCGCGCTCCATGTCGAGGGCCAGGAGGTCGCCTTTCTCGATCTCGTCGACCGCCTGTGGCGCCTCGAAGATGGGCAGCCCCATGTTGAAGGAATTGCGGTAGAAGATCCGGGCGAACGACCGGGCGATCACCGCCCGCGCCCCGGAGGCCTTGATGGCGATGGGGGCATGCTCCCGCGACGAGCCGCAGCCGAAGTTCTTCCCGGCCACGATGAAGTCGCCCGGAGACACCTTCGACGCGTATTCCCTGTCGATGTCTTCCATGCAATGCCTGGCGAGCTCCGCCGGGTCGCTCGTGTTGAGGTACCGCGCCGGGATGATCACGTCGGTGTCGACGTCGTCCCCGTACTTCCAGGCCTTGCCCTTGAACTCCATGCGCTCCGCTCCGTTCAGTGGTTTCCTCGCCGCAGCCATCGCCGCGATCGGGTCCGATTCCTGGTTCCGCTTGATTCCTCGGGGGGGCTTCCTCTCCGCTGCGTCATCCCGCGAGGAAAGGGAACTTGCAGCCGCGGCGGTATGCGCCATCAATGGAAAGCGCACGAAGCAGGAGGGTCCGGCGGAGCCGCCGCAGGAGGGGGGCGCAGTGAGCCGGTCTCCAGGGTGCCGTTGCCGAAGAGCCCGCGCACCGAGAGGGTCGATGCGCCGCGTCCGGCGAGGCGCCCGACCGAGGCGTACCCGCTGCGGTACGGCGAGAGAGGGCGACGAAGCCGGAGTGGATGCAGCGGCCCTCGAATGCCGGGATCTGAGGGAATGGCCCCCTGGAGGCCGGAGCGCAGCCGTGCGGGTCCATCGCACGGCGAGCCACGAACGGAGTCCCCCTCCGAGGCGGTGCAGCTGAATGGGGTCTAGCGTGGCGCCTTCCGGCATCTGCGCGCAGCATCACGGGAGCTCGTCGGGGCCGCCGATCCGGCCCAGCACCGCGGACGCCGCGGCGATGGCGGGGTTGGCGAGGTACACCTCGCTCTCGGGGTGCCCCATCCGGCCCACGAAGTTCCGGTTGGTGGTGGCGATCGCCCGTTCCCCCTTGGCGAGAACCCCCATGTGACCTCCCAGGCAGGGCCCGCATGTCGGTGTGGAGAAGGCCGCCCCCGCCGTCACGAACACCTCCATCAGCCCTTCTCGCATCGCCTGCAGGTAGATCTCCTGGGTCGCCGGGAACACCAGCATCCGCACGCCGTCGTGGACCTTCCGCTCCCGGAGCACGGTCGCCGCGCTGCGCAGGTCCTCGATCCGCCCGTTCGTGCAGGATCCGACGACCACCTGGTCGATGGGGACATTGCCCACTTGCGACAGGGGCTTCGCGTTCTCCGGAAGGTGCGGGAACGCCACCTGAGGCTCGAGAGCGGAGAGGTCTGCGTGCAGCTCCGCGGCATACCGTGCGTCCTTGTCGACGGTGACCACTTCGTATTTTCGTTTCGCCCGCCCGTCCGCGTAAGCGCGGGTCACCCCGTCGAACGGGAAGATGCCGTTCTTGGCCCCCGCCTCGATCGCCATGTTGGACATCGTGAAGCGCCACGCCATGGGCAAGGAGGAAAGCCCCTCGCCCGCGTACTCCATCGCCTGGTAAAGCGCACCGTCCACGCCGATCTTCCCGATGATGGAGAGGATGACGTCCTTCCCCTCTACCCACTTCCCCGGCCTGCCGGAAAGCACGATGCGCAGGGAGGTGGGGACTTTGAGCCAGACTTCCCCGGAGATCATCGCAGCGGCCAGGTCGGTGCTTCCCACGCCGGTCGAGAAGGCGCACAGCGCCCCGTAGGTGCAGGTGTGGCTGTCGGCGCCGATCACGAGGTCCCCCGGGACGACCAATCCCTCATCCGGCAGGAGGACGTGCTCGATCCCCATCCGGCCGACCTCGAAGTAGTTCACGATCCCGTACTCGCGAGCGAACTCCCGCATCCTCTTCATCTGCTCGGCGGACTGGATGTCCTTGTTGGGCGCGAAGTGGTCCGGGACCAGGGCGATCTTCTCCCGGTCGAACACCTCCTTGGCCCCCAGCCGCCGGAACGCATCGATGGCGATCGGGGCCGTCACGTCGTTGCCCAGGGCAAGGTCCACCCGGGCGAGGATCAGTTCCCCGGGTTCGACCCGGTCCTTCCCCGCATGCCTAGCGAGGATTTTCTCTGTAAGCGTCATGCCCGTCCGCGCGTTTCTCGCCTTCCGTCAGTTTCCCCCGCCGATGCCGGATCACGCTCACCAGCTCCCCGATCGGCCCCGACACGACGTACGTCAAGGAGAACAGGAAGATGATGATCTGGGGCTCCGCCGCCAGCAGGAGCGCAAGGAAGATGAAGACGACCAGCGTGTTGAACGGCCGCCGCCGGAACGCCTCCAGGTCCTTGAAGCTGTTGTACCGCACCGTGCTCACCATCAGGAAGGCCAGGACGTATATGGTCAGGAGCAACGTCAGGTGCCTGAAGCTCCCCGAGCCTCCGAGGTAGTAAAAAAGCAGGAGGATCGACGCGACGAATATCGCGGCGGCAGGAATCGGAAGTCCGTTGAACTTCCCCTTCTCGACGGTGTTCACCTGCACGTTGAAACGGGCGAGACGCAGCGCCCCGCAGATCAGGTACAGGAAGGCCGCCAGCCAGCCCCATCGGCCGAACTGCGAGAGCGCCCAGCCGTAGACCAGGAAGGCCGGCGCGACGCCGAACGAGACGAGATCGGCCAGCGAATCGTACTCCACCCCGAACTGGGTGGTGGTCTTCGTCATTCGCGCCACCCGGCCGTCCAGCGCGTCGAGCACTGCCCCCACGATGATCGCTATCGCCGCCTTCTCGAACTTGCCGTTGTAGGTGGCCGCGATCGAGTAGAACCCGGCGAATAGGGAGCCCGAGGTGATCAGGTTGGGGAGCACGTAGATCCCCCGGCTGATCCCGTCTTTCCTTCGTTCCCTTTTCTTCATTGGAGCACCCCCAAGACGCTCTCTCCGGACCGGACCCGGTCTCCCATCCGCACTCGAAGGACGGCGGACGCCGGCAGGATGACGTCCACCCGGGAGCCGAACCGGATCATTCCTACCCGTTGCCCCTGCCGCACATTGTCCTCTTCGGAAAGATAGCACACGATCCTGCGAGCGATCAGTCCTGCGACCTGGACATAAGAAACCGTATGCCCCCCTGAGGTTTCAAGGGAAACACCGTTCTGCTCGTTCAGCAGCGACGCCTTGTCCGCGTCCGCCGCGAAAAACGTCCCCGGGTTATAGCGCACAGCGACCACCTTTCCCGAAACCGGCGCCCGGTTGACGTGGACGTCGAAGACGGACATGAAGATGCTCACCTTCTTCCCGGGCTCCGCGTTGTATCTCCCCGGCGGGCATTCGCCGCAAAAAACCACCCTTCCGTCCGCGGGGGAGATCACCGCGTCGGGCTCGTCCGGCGTCACCCGGTCTGGGTCCCGGAAGAACCATGCAACAAAGGCGGTCAGGAGAAGCCCTAGGACCGCAAGCGGAATGCTCTTCGGCCAGACGAAATAGAAGGCCACGCTCGCCGCCGCGGTCGCGAGAACGAAGGGGATGCCTTCAAGGGCGATCCTGCGGCGTCCCCGCCGCTGCCCGTCCGGGCCGGGTGCGGTCTCAGTTCCTGGATTTGTCAACCAGCCGCCCTTTTGCGATCCACGGCATCATGGCACGGAGCCTGCGTCCCACCTCCTCGATCGGATGCTCCTCGCCGCGCTTCGTAAGTGCGTTGAACACGGGACGGTTGGCCTGGTTCTCGACGATCCATTCCCGCGCGAACGACCCGTCCCGGACCTCCTCGAGCATCCGCTTCATCTCCTTCCTGGTTTCCTCCGTGATAATCCGCGGGCCGCGAGTCAGGTCTCCGTACTGCGCCGTGTTGCTGATCGAGTATCGCATCGTGGAGATGCCCCCCTCGTAGATGAGGTCTACGATGAGCTTCAGTTCGTGGAGGCATTCGAAGTACGCCATCTCCGGGGCGTAGCCGGCCTCGACCAGCGTCTCGTATCCCGCCAGGACCAACGCCGTCACTCCGCCGCACAGGACGGCCTGCTCCCCGAACAGGTCCGTCTCGGTCTCCTCGCGGAAGGTCGTCTCGATCACTCCCGCCCGCGCCGCGCCGATGGCCGCCGCGTAGGCAAGAGCAACCTCCTTGCTCTTGCGGGAGGGGTCCTGGTGAACGGCGATGAGGGCCGGCACCCCTTCCCCTTTCAGGTACTGCGCTCGCACCAGGTGGCCGGGCCCCTTCGGAGCCACCATGAAAACGTTGCTGTCGGCCCTGGGAACGATCTGGCCGAAGTGGATGTTGAAGCCGTGGGCGAACATCAGGAACGCGCTTTTTTTCAGGCTCGGGGCGACCGATTCCCGGTAGATCCGCCCCTGCAGTTCGTCCGGCAGGAGCATGGCAACCACGTCGGCCCTGGAAACCGCGGTCGCCGCGTCGTGGACCTCGAACCCCGCGTCCTGCGCCTTCTTCGCCGCGGGCCCGCCGGGGAGCTCGCCGACGATCACGCTCATCCCGCTCTCCTTGAGGTTGTTCGCGTGGGCATGTCCCTGGCTGCCGTAGCCCAGGATCGCGATCGTCTTCCTCTTGAGCGCCTGCGGCTTCGCGTCCTTCTCCCGGTAAATCTTCATCATCGTTCCCCTCTCTGGCTTCCTGATTGGACTCTCTCTTCTTCCGGAGATCCTTGCCCCGCGGCGTGCTACATCCCCCGGGCAATGGCCACGCGCCCCGTGCGCACGATCTCCTTGATGCCGATCGGCCGGAGCATCTGGACGAAGGCGTTGACCTTCCCCTCGTCGCCGGTCATCTCGATCGTGTAGCAGCGGGGCGCCACGTCCACGATCTTCGCCCGGAAGATGTCGACCAGCCGCAGCACCTCGGCCTTGGTCTCGGACTCCACATTGATCTTGACGAGAACCAGCTCCCGGTCCACGGTGTCGACTCCGGTAAGATCGACGACCTTGATGACCGAGACCAGCTTGTTCAATTGCTTCAGGATCTGCTCGATGATCTGGTCGTTGCCGCTGGTCACGATCGTCATCCGGGAGACGGACGGGTCCAGCGTCTCGGCCACCGAGAGCGACTCGATGTTGAACCCCCGGCCGGAAAAAAGGCCGGAGACGCGGCTTAACACCCCGAATTCGTTCTCCACCAGGATGGAAATGGTGTGACGCATCGCCCTCTCTCCTTACTCGCGCAGCGTTCCCGTCAGACGAGCAGCATCTTCGTCAAGGGCGCCCCGGCGGGCACCATCGGGTAGACCATCTCGTTCGGGTCCGTCAGGACATCGATGAACACGGGCCCCTGGACGGCGAACCCTCTTTTCAGCACCTCCCGTACCTCCTCCGGGCGGGTTGCGCGAAACCCGGCCGCGCCGTACGCCTCCGCCAGCTTGACGAAGTCCGGGATCTGGGGAAGGCAGGTCTGGGAGTACTTCCCCTGGAAAAAGAGCTCCTGCCACTGGCGGACCATCCCCAGCGCCCCGTTGTTGAGGATGACCACTTTCACGGGAAGTCGGTACTGGACGGCCGTCGCCAGCTCCTGGATGTTCATCTGGATGCTGCCGTCGCCCGCCACGTCGATGACGAGCCTGCCCGGCATGGCCACCTGGGCGCCGATGGCGGCGGGGAAGCCGTACCCCATCGTCCCCAGCCCCCCGGAGGACAGAAAGGTGCGCGGGCGGTCGAACTTGTAGAACTGGGCCGCCCACATCTGGTTCTGCCCGACCTCCGTAGTGATGATCGCCTCCCCCTTGGTGAGCGAGTAGATCTGCTCGACCACGTGCTGCGGCTTGATCTTGCCCTTGGACGGCTTGTAGGAAAGGGGGTGGGTCGCGGCCCACTTCCCGACCTGCTCCCGCCACGGGGTGATCTTCTCCCGGTACCGCGCGGCCTCCTTCGTCCCTTTGACGAGCTTGATCATCTTCTTCAGCACGTCCTTGAGGTCTCCCACGATCGGGATGTCGACGGGGACGTTCTTCTGGATGGAGGTCGGGTCGATGTCGACGTGGATGATCTTGGCGTGGGGGGCGAATTCGTCCACTTTCCCCGTTACCCGGTCGTCGAACCGCGCTCCCACGGCGATGATCAGGTCGCTGTGGGAGATCGCCATGTTGGCCGAATAGGTCCCGTGCATCCCCAGCATCCCCATGTACAGGGGGTCCGTTCCCGGAAACGCCCCCATCCCCATCAGGGTCGTCGTGACCGGGATTCCCAGGATGTGCGCGAACTCGACGAGCTGCCGGGAGGAATCGGAAAGGATGACGCCGCCGCCCGCGTAGAGGACGGGGCGCTCCTTCTCCCGGATCAGGCGGACCGCGCTCTCCACCTGCCGGGGGTGCCCCTCGTAGGTCGGGTGGTATCCGCGCACGTTGACCTCCTTCGGTAGGGCGTACTCCGACGAGGCCATAAGGATATCCTTGGGGATGTCGACGAGCACGGGCCCCGGCCGCCCGGTGGAGGCGATGTAGAAGGCCTCCTTCATGATGCGGGCCAGGTCCTTCGCTTCCTTGACCAGGTAGTTGTGCTTCGTGCACGGCCGGGTGATTCCGACGATGTCGGCCTCCTGGAACGCGTCGTTCCCGATCATCAGCGTCGGCACTTGGCCGGAGAACACGACGATGGGGATCGAATCCATGTACGCGGTGGCGATGCCGGTCACCGTGTTCGTCGCCCCGGGGCCGGAGGTCACGAGGCACACGCCGGTCTTCCCCGACGCCCGTGCGTAGCCGTCGGCCATGTGGACGGCCCCCTGCTCGTGGCGGGTCAGGTAGTGGCGGACTTTCGTGTTCTTGAACAGCTCGTCGTAGATGTGCAGGACCGCCCCGCCGGGGTAGCCGAACACCACATCCACGCCCAGGTCCGCCAGCGCCTTGACGAATATTTCCGCTCCCGTCATCTTCACTGCATCCTCCTTGTGGCCTGCCAAGTCCTTTACCAGGATCGTTACAACCCAGGGACGGTCCTGGCGGCCCCTGGTTCTTTATCAACCTCTGTCGTGTGACATCGATCCCTTTGTGGGCCTGCCAAGCCCTCATCCAGGACCGTCCCTAGGTAATCACCGCGCCCGTCCCCGCCGAGCGGACGAGCCTTGCGTACCGGGCCAGGTACCCGGCTGCGATCTTGGGCCTCGGGGCTCTCCACGACTTCCTGCGACGGGCGAGCTCCGCCGCCGGGACGTCGAGGGTGAGCTTCCGCCTCGGAATGTCGAGGACGATCGCGTCCCCGTCCCGGACGAGAGCGATCGGCCCCCCTTCCATCGCCTCGGGAGAGATGTGGCCGATGCACGGCCCGTGCGTCCCCCCCGAAAAGCGTCCGTCGGTGATGAGCGCCACCTTCGTGCCCAGCCCCATCCCCATGATTGCCGCGGTGGGCGAGAGCATCTCGCGCATCCCCGGGCCTCCCTTCGGGCCTTCGTACCGGATGACCACGACCCTGCCGGGCCGGATCCTCCCGGACATGATCGCCGCCATGGCGGCTTCCTCCGAATCGAACACCTTGGCCTTTCCCCGGAACCTGAACACGGAAGGGTCGACGCCGGACTGCTTGATGACCGCCCCGCCGGGCGCCAGGTTGCCGGTGAGGATGGCGATTCCTCCTTCGTTCCGAACGGGTGCTTCGAGACGCCGGATGATCCCGTCATTCAGGACCCGCCCTCTCCGGGCGATCGCGGTGATGTCCTCGCCCGCCACCGTCCTGCTCTTCCTGAGCATGGGGAGCAAGCGGTTGAGCACGGCCGGGATCCCTCCGGAGAACTCTATGTCCTCCATCATGTGCGGGCCCGCCGGCGTCACCGTGGTGAGCTGCGGGGTCTTCCGGGAGAGCCGGTCGAACTCGGACAGGGGGAGCGGCACTCCCGCCTCGTGCGCGATCGCAAGAAGGTGCAGGACGGAGTTGGAGGAGCCTCCCAGGGCCATGTCCACGCGGATGGCATTCTCGAACGCGGCTCGGGTCAGGATCTGCCGGGGTACGATCCCCTTGCGGACCAGCTCGACGATCCGCCGGCCGGTCGCGTAGCCCAGGTGCCGCTTTTTGGACAGCCCCGCCAGAGCGGTCGCGCAGCCCGGCAGTGACATTCCCAGCGTTTCGGTCAGGCACGCCATGGTGTTGGCCGTGTAAAGTCCCTGGCAGGAGCCCTCGCCGGGACAGGCCTCGGCCTCGAGATGCCGCAGGGTGGGGGCGTCGATCTCCCCCCGCTGGTAGCGGCCCACCGCCTCGAAGGTGTCGCTGACCAGCGAAAGCCTGCGATCGCCCATCCGCCCCGAGAGCATGGGGCCGGCCGTCAGCACGATGCACGGGATGTTCAGCCGGGCGGCGGCCATGAGCATCCCGGGGGTGATCTTGTCACAGTTGGTGAGCAGCACCAGCCCGTCGAGCGCGTGGGCCTCGGCGACGGACTCGATCATGTCGGCGATCAGCTCGCGCAGCGGCAGGGAATAATGCATCCCCTTGTGCCCCATCGCGATCCCGTCGCACACGGCCGGGACCCCGAACAGGAACGGGTACCCCCCGGCGGCGTGGACACCGTTTTCGATAACGCGCTCCAGGCTCCGCATCCCCACGTGTCCGGGCACAAGGTCGGTGAACGAGGTCGCAACCCCGATGAACGGTTTCCCCATGGCGGCCTGCGGCACCCCCGCGGCGCAATAGAGCGCGCGGTGCGGCATCCGCTCCAAACCCTTTTTCGTCCGGTCACTTCGCATCCTTTTCCCGCTGCTCCCTCCCGAGATAAAAAAAACCCCTCGTGCGGGCCTTCCGCCCAAGGGGAGTCCGGTTCCTGATCGAACGGTCTTCCGGTGGGCCGCCGCCTATTGGCTGGTGAGTATCCTGGCGATCTGGTCCTTCTTGGCCAGCTTGAGCTTCTGCAGCCGCTTCCGCTCCATTTCCTCGTCGGGCGTCAAATACACCTTCCGGTCTAGCTCCTTCAACTTATCATCCAGCTTCCGGTGCTCCTGGACCAGGTTCTTGAAGTCCGGGTTCTTTTCGATGAGAGCCGCCATCTTTGCCTCCTGGGTTTGTCCCATCGGCGCCTCCAATTTGAGATGGTTTTTCAGTTTAACAGAGGACGGCCAATTGTCAATTAAAGGGGGAGGATCCGGCCTGTTGTCCCTACCTGCGCTTGAGCTCCGCCTCCGAGGGGCGTACGTAAGCCGGGACCGCCAGGCGAGCGTCGACGACGGACCCCGCCCGTACCAGGCCCGCAGCGAGAAGCCCCACTGCCCCCGCGCTCGGCAGCCCCCCCCCCGCGGGGGGAAAGATGGCCCTGTCGCCCAGGCGCTCCCGGAAGAGCGGAGCGAAAGGTGCGGCGCCGTCGCCGCAGAAAAACACCGTTCCGTCCGGCAGCTTCCCGGGAAGCTCGGCCGGGGCGATCGCCAGGTCGGGTGAAAGCCTCCTGCACCTGCCGTCCTCCCAACGGAACAGGGCGGCATACACCTCCTTTTTCTTCGCGTCCAGGACGGGGCACACCGTCATCCCTGCGGGCCGGAACCTCGACGCCAGCGCGTGGAGCGTCGGGACGGGGACCATCGGGATCCCCCATCCGAAGCAGTACCCCTTGGCGACCGCCATTCCCACCCGCAGGCCCGTGAAGGAGCCCGGCCCCGACGACACGGCCACGTGCCCGACATTGCCGGGTCCCGATCCCGTATTTCGCAGGAGCAGGTCGACGGCGGAAAGAACCGTTTCGGATGCCTGTCGCCCGCGGGGCAGCGCGGATTCCGCCAGGACAACGTCCCCCGAGACCAATGCAACGCTGCCGTGCGGCGTCGCCGTTTCGATGGCGAGAATGAATAACCGGGACGGTCCTGTCATCCTCTTCCGATCCATCCACCTCGGTTTTGTGACTGCGCCCGCTCTCGCCCGGACATCCTGTCCGGGCTGCGCGGGTCGTCTCGGCAGCTTCCGCGGCCGTCCCTAACCGCTCATCCTCCTGCTCGTCGGCGCTGCCCCGGAGCTCGAACCCCCTTCGTCTATCGAATACGGTTGGAGTCTCGCTCCCTTCGTGTTCCTGCCAGGTCCCTCTCCAGGAATGTCCCTAGCGGGAGACCAGGCGGGCGATGTCGTTGTAGAAGACCAGCGCGGTCAGCATCAGGATGATGGCCAGGCCCACCTGCTGCGCCAGGGCCCGCGCCTGGGGGGACAGCGGCTTGCGGCGGAGCGCCTCGATCGAGAAGAAAAGGAGGTGCCCACCGTCCAGGATCGGGATGGGCAGAAGGTTCAGGATCCCGAGGTTCACGCTGAGCAGCCCGAGGAAGTAGGCGAACGGGGAGACCCCCTGCCGCGCCTGGTCGCCCGCCAGCTGGGCGATGAGGATCGGCCCCCCGAGGGTATCCGACGGGAGCACGCGCGTCAGAAGCTTCACGACGGTCATCCCGGTCAACTCGACCAGCTTCCCGGTTTCCCTCCCCGCGCGGAGAAGCGCCGACACGGGGCCCAGCTTCTGCCGGACGATCTCCTGTCCGGCGACGATGCCGATCTTGGGCTCCTGGACCTTTTCCCCGAAGATGTTTTTCCCCTCCCGGATCTCTGGGGACACCTTGACGGTGAATTCCTTCCCGTCCCGGCGCACGGTCATGGAGAGCTCGCTCCCCGCCCCTTCCTGCCTGATCCGCGCGGCCAGCTCCTCCCACGTCGAGATGGTGGTCCCCCCGATGCGGACGACGACGTCCCCTGCTTTCAGACCCGCTCGCGCCGCCGGCGAGTCGGGCAGAACGTTCCCGATCCTGGGCGTCAACGCGGGGACTCCGCCGAGGAAGACGATCCAGAAGACCAGGACCGCGAAAAGGAGGTTCCCCAGCGGCCCCGCCGCCACGACCGCCATCTTCACCCAAACCGGCTTGTGGGAAAACGACCGGCTCCGCAGCGGTTCCGGAACGTCGTCGCCGTCGCTCTCCCCGACGAGCTTCACGTACCCGCCGAGCGGTATCGCCGAGACGAGGTATTCCGTCTCCCCCCGCCGGACCCCGAACAGCTTCGGCCCGAAGCCGAAGGAAAATTTCGTGACTCCCACCCCGAGCCTGCGGGCGACGATGAAGTGCCCGAACTCGTGGACGAAGATCAGGATGCCCAGCACCACGACAAAGGCAATGGGCGTCGTCAGGAAATGCGATGCGGAAGAGAGGAAATCCATCAGCGGCGCGGGCTCCTTTTCCTGGGAATCAGCAGGTCGGCCATCTCCCTCGCCCGTGCGTCGGCGCGAAGGACATCGGCAAGGGTCACGGGTCGATCTTCCCGCCGCCATCCGGCCATCAGGGAACCCACCACTTCCACGATCTCGGTGAACCGGATCCTTCCCGAAAGAAACGCGTCGACCGCGACCTCGTTCCCGGCGGAAAGGACCGCGGGGGCCGTGCCCCCCGCCTCCGCCGCGGCGTAGGCCATCGAAAGGGCCGGGAACCGTTTCCGGTCCGGCGGCTCGAACGTCCATCCGTCCATTCGATGCGGTTTGAATCTGGGCAGTTCCAGGGGAAGGCGCTCGGGGTAGGAGAGGGCGTATCCGATCGGGATCCTCATGTCGGGGACCCCGAACTGCGCGATCATGCTCCCGTCCCGGTACTCCACGATCGAGTGGACCACCGACTGGGGATGGATGAGCACGTCGATCTTCGAGGGAGGAAGGCCGAAGAGCCAGGTCGCCTCGATCACCTCCAGCCCCTTGTTCATCAGCGTCGCGGAGTCGACCGTGATCTTCGTCCCCATCCGCCAGGTCGGATGGCCGAGCACCTCGGAGACCGTCGCCCGCCGCATCCGCCGCAAGGTGTGGTTCCGGAACGGCCCTCCGGAGGCGGTGAGGAGGATCCGGAGGATGTCTTCCCGCCGGTGGCCGGAGGCGGCCTGGAACACGGCCGAGTGCTCGCTGTCGACGGGCAGGATTTCGGCCCCACCCGCCCTGGCGGCCTTGACGAGGAACCTGCCCGCCATCACGAGCAGCTCCTTGTTGGCCAGCGCGATCCGCTTCCCGAGAGTTGCCGCCGCGATCACGGGCCGGATCGAGGACACCCCCGACGCGGCGGCCAGCACGATTCCGGCCGCGTCCGCGCAGACCGCTTCGGTCATCCCTTGCTCGCCGAACACCACGCGGGTTCCCCGCGGAAGGCGTCCCAACTGTGCCGCGGAGCGCTCCTCCGCCAGGCAGACGAGGGACGGGCGGAACCGCCGCGCCTGCTCCCCGAGTCGACTCGCATTCTTCCCGGCGCACAGGGCCGTCACCCGGAACCTTCCCGGAAACCGGGCGATCACGTCGAGTGCGCTGCGGCCCACCGATCCGGTGGAACCCAGGACGGCAACTCCTTTCCGGGCGCTCATCCTAGTGTCCCGTCTCGTAAATAGGCTGACGCACCGAGAACGCCGAGGCAAAGCGTCCGGCAAGGCGCGCGACTGAGGCGTACTCGTAGCAGTACGGCGCAAGGAGCGCAACGCAGCCGGCGCGAGGGGCCTGTCCCCGGAAGGGTCGGCAGCCGAGGCAAAGCGGATGCGCCGTCAGACCGCGAAGGACGACCGAGCACAGCGAGGCGTGCTTGAAGCACGCCGCAGCTGGGCGCAGGGAGTCCGACAAAGGGCTGGCGGTGCAGACCGAGCCGCAGGCGCCGGTCGCCCAAAAAGCTGCCTTTTCTGCTGCGACAAGCGATCCCCGGGCTGCGTCGGGAGTGCTCGTCGCGCGCTTGTGCGGCGTACTTAAAGTACGCCTCCGCGCTTGCTTCTGCGCTTGCCCGCCTCGCCTCGGGTCTCCCTTGTCTCGCGACGAAACCCTTCCGGGGACAGGCCCCCAGCAGCGGCGTTCGAATGCCAGGTTATTTGCGAGACGGGCCACTAGGTTCCTCCGGCCTGCCGGGAGAGGATCGCCAACAGGTGGAGCACCGGTCCCGCGGCGATGATGCCGTCCGCACGGTCGAGCAGCCCGCCGTGGCCGGGCAGGAGATTCCCGCTGTCCTTCACCCCGGCGGCCCGTTTGAGCATCGATTCGAACAGGTCTCCCGCTTGCCCCGCCGATCCCAGGATTGCGGCAGCCCCCAATATGAACCAGGTCCGGATGCCGGGGAGAAAGACCGCCGCGTACGCCGCGGAGCAGAGCACGCTGGCCATAAGCCCTCCGATGGCTCCTTCCACCGTCTTGTTCGGGGACATCCGGGGCGACAGCGGTCGCTTCCCGATCGCGCGCCCGACGAAATACGCGAAGGTGTCCCCGGCGGCGACCGCTACGATCCCCAGGAGCACCCAGTGCTCGCCGACGGGCAGAAGAAGGGTCCGCGGCCAGGTCGAGAGGAACCCTCCGACGTACACCACCCCCAGGACGGAGAGGGCGGCGGACCGGACCCGTTCCTCCGGTGTCCCTTCGGCGGAAAGAAAGCGGAACGCCGCCAACGCGACGCAAAGCAGGATGGCGGAGACGGCCGCCGGAAACGGGAGCAGCGCGCCCGAGACGCAGGCCAGGCCGGTCGCGGCGATTCCCGGCCACCGATCCGCGGGAGAAGGGAGAAACATCCGGAAATATTCCACCGCGCACAGCAGGGCAACGGCGAGGGCCAGCAGGGAGAAGGGCCATCCCCTTCCGTACAGGACGGTCCCGATGAGGAGCGGCAGGAGGACGGCCGCGGTGGCGACTCTTTTCCAGAGCACGGTTTATCCGCCGCCGGACGGAGGCTCGACCTGATCCTCCGTCAGCCCGAACCTGCGGTGTCGCCGGGAGAACTCGTCGAGCGCCTGGAGGAATTCCGCCTTCCCGAAATCGGGCCAGAGCACGTCGGTGAACACGAACTCGGCGTAGGCAGCCTGCCAGAGCAGGAAGTTGCTGATCCGGAGCTCGCCGCTGGTGCGGATGACCAGGTCGGGGTCGGGCATCTGCGCCGTGTCCAGGCGCAGGGCGAACTCCTTTTCGGAGATCTTCCCCGGCGCGAGGTTTCCCGCCGCCGCGTCTGCCGCCAGCTTCCGCGCTGCCCGGACGATCTCGTCTCTCCCCGCGTACGACAGCGCAAGGGTCAGCGTCATTTCCTCGTTGGCTGCCGTTTCCGACAGGACCCGCTCCAGGACCTCCTGGACGATCTCCGGCAGCTGGGAAACCTCTCCGATGACGTTCAGCCGGATACGGTGGCGCGCAAGCTCCGGAAGTTCCTGGAGCAGGAACTCCCGGAGCAGGATCATGAGGGTGGAAACCTCGCCCTCGGGCCTTCCCCAGTTTTCCACGGAGAAAGCATACAGGGTCAGGTAGGGGATTCCCAGCTCCCGCGCGCACTCCACGACCGCGCGGACGGAGCGGATCCCCATCCGGTGGCCCTCGACGCGGGGAAGCTCGCGCAGCTTCGCCCATCGCCCATTCCCGTCCATGATGACGGCGACGTGGCGAGGAAGCGCGGCTGCGTTGGTTCCGCCGCTTTGCATGTGGCCGAAGGCTTTCGGTACCAGGGAGCGTCCTAGATCTGGACGATCGATCCGGTCGGGCAGGAATCGACGCAGGCGAGGCAGTCCGTGCAGGTGTCGTTCACCTTGTACTTCTCGCCCTCCTCGATGGACCCGGCGGGACAGGTGTCCAGGCAGGTCCCGCAGGCGGTGCACTCGTCGGTGATGCGTACGGCCATTTTACTTTCCTCCTTTCATTTTCATACTTCCATGATCTCCTGTTCCTTGGTTTTCAGGATGCCGTCGATCTTCTTGATGAAGGCGTCGGTCTCCTTTTGGATCCGCTCCTGGCCGCGCTTCATCCCGTCTTCGGAAATCTCCTTCTTCTTCTCCTTCTCCTTGATGCGCTCGATCGCTTCCCGGCGGATATTGCGGACCGCGATCCGGGCGTCCTCCGCCATTTTCTTCACCAGCTTCACCAGCTCCTTTCGCCGCTCCTCGGTGAGGGGCGGGATGGGGATCCGGACGACCTTGCCGTCGTTCGTGGGGTTCAGGCCCAGCCCTCCGGCCTGGATCGCCTTCTCGATCGGGCCGATCATCTTGGCGTCCCACGGGGTAACGGTTATCAGGCGGCTCTCGGGCACCGAGAGCGTCCCCACCTGCTGGAGAGGCGTCAGCGTCCCGTAGTAGTCCGCCTTGATGCCGTCCAGCAGGGAGAAGGAGGCGCGCCCGGTCCGGACCTTCCCCAGTTCCTTCCTGAATGACTCGATGCTCCGGGTCATCTTCCCGGTGACGTCTTTCAGCAGGGCCTCCATCAGCGGCCTCCGTGGACGACGGTGCCGATCTTTTCCCCGCGCACCACCCGGACGATGTTCCCCCGCCTCGTCAGGTTGAAAACGACGATCGGGAGTCCGTTGTCCATGCACAGGGAGATCGCCGTTGCATCCATCACCTTGAGGTGTTTCTGCAGGACATCGATGTAGGTCAGTTCCGTGAACTTCTTCGCTTTCTTGTCGGTCATCGGGTCCCGGTCGTAGACGCCGTCGACCTTCGTCGCCTTGAGGATCGCTTCGGCGTTGATCTCCATCGCGCGAAGCGCGGCGGCGGTGTCCGTCGTGAAGTACGGGTTGCCGGTCCCTCCCGCGAAGATCACCACCCGCCCCTTCTCGAGGTGGCGCAGGGCCCGCCGCCGGATGTACGGCTCGGCGATGGCCCGCATCTCGATGGCCGAGAGGACCCGCGTCACCACGCCGTCGCGCTCGAGCTTCTCCTGGAGGGCGAGGCTGTTGATGACGGTCGCCAGCATCCCCATGTAGTCGGCCGAAGCGCGGTCGATGCCGTACTCCCGACTGGTCCGGATACCGCGGAAGATGTTCCCTCCCCCGACCACCAGCGCCACCTGGACGCCGAGCTCCGTAACCTGCCGAACCTCATCGGACAGTGCGCCCAGGACCTCCTGGTCGATTCCGAAATCCTGCTTCCCCATCAGGGCCTCCCCCGACAGCTTCAGCAGGATCCTGCGGTAGACCGGTTTCGCCACGGTGGCGGGGTACACTCCTTTTTTTTTCGGCGACAGAATCAGGAGTGTCCTCCCCCGAGCTGCCTGGCCACCTCGGCGGCAAGATCATCGGAGCGCTTTTCCATCCCCTCCCCGACCTGGAAGCGGGCGAAACCTGCCACCCGCACCTCCACGCCGGCCTTCGCGGCCAACGCCGAAAGCAAACTCTTCACCTTCCGGTCGGGGTCCTTGATGAACGCCTGCTCGACCAGGCAGAAATCCCCGTAGAACTTCTCGAGTTTCCCCTCCGCGATCTTGTTCAGGATCTTCTCCGGCTTGCCCGCCGCCAGCGCCTGGTCGCGGTAGATGGCTTTCTCCCGGGCGATCACGTCGGCGGGGACGTTCTCCCGTGCAATGTAGGAGGGGTTGGCCGCCGCGACCTGCATCGCCAGGTCCTTCCCGAGCGCGACGAACTCCGGATGGTCCGCCCCGGCTCCGTGCAGCTCGACGAGCACGCCGATCTTGCCGCCGGCATGGATGTAGGGGACGATCACTCCCCGGGTCCCCCCCGGAAGCGCGAACCGGACGAACCGCCGGAACGAGATCTTCTCCCCGATCTTGGCCACGCGCCCGGTCTGCTGGTCGGCAAGCGTTCCGGCTCCCGCGGGCAGGGCCAGTGCGGCCTCCACGTCCCGCGGAGCCCGGGCGCGCACCAGCGCTGCAACCTCGCGGACGAACGCCTGGAAATCGTCGGTCCTGGCGACGAAATCCGTCTCGCAGTTGACCTCCACGAGAGCGCCCGCGCCGCCGTCCACGTTCGCGGCCACCGCCCCTTCCGACGCGATGCGGGAGGCCTTCTTCGACGCCGCGGCAAGCCCTTTCTTCCGGAGGTTGTCGATCGCCTGTTCCATGCTGCCGTCCGTCTCCGCGAGCGCCTTTTTGCAGTCCATCATCCCCGCGCCGGTCTTCTCGCGCAGCTCGCGTACCATCTCCGAGGTGATCTGCATCGATGCCTACTCCTTGGCCGCGGCGGGGACTCCGGCGGGCTCCTCTGCCGGCTCGTCCTCCGTGGAGATCAGCGCCATGGTAACCTCCGGCGTCATCGCCCCCTTGTCGCCCTCGGAGGCCGCCTTCTCGGCATATGCCGCCTTTCCCTCGATGATCGCGTCGGCCACCTTCGCGAGGAAGAGCTTGATCGCCCGGATGGCGTCGTCGTTCCCGGGAATCACGTAATCGATGAGGTCGGGGTCGCAGTTGGTGTCCACGATGGCGATGATGGGAATTCCCAGGCGGCGCGCTTCCAGGACCGCAATCTGCTCGCGGGACGGGTCGACGACGAAGACGGCCTCCGGCACGCGCCGGAGCTCCTGGATCCCGCCGAGAACCCTCTCCATCTTGACGCGCTCTTTCTCCAGCTTCAGCACTTCCTTCTTCGGGAGCTTTTCGGCGGTGCCGTCGGTGCCCATTTCCTTCAGGCGCTGAAGCCGGTCGAGGCTCTTTCGGATCGTCTGAAAGTTGGTGAGCATCCCGCCCAGCCAGCGCTGGTTCACGTAGGGAGCGCCGGCGCGCCGGGCCTCCTCCTCGACGGCCTCTTGCGCCTGTTTCTTGGTGCCCACGAAGAGGATCGTCCGCCCTTCCGCGGCCATGTCCCTCACCACGTCGTACGCCGAGCGGAACATCTTCACCGTCTGCTGCAGGTCGATGATGTAGATCCCGTTGCGGGCAGTGAAGATGTACTTCTTCATCTTCGGGTTCCACCGCTTGGTCTGGTGCCCGAAGTGGACGCCCGCCTCCAGCAGCTGTTTCATCGTGATGACCGAACCTTGTCCGTTTGCCATGCCTTCCCTTCCTCCTTGCGTTCGGGGTTGGTCCTCCGGGCGCTCCGCCCCTCCCCATCCACCTCGGCGTCAGACGCCGGGGCACCCCGGGGAGAGTCCCGCCCGTGGGGAATGATTATGATTGCCTAACCGGGTATACATATCACGGGGGGGACGCCCCATCAACTAGAAATGGCGGAGGGGGACCACACAGATGGGGACATTCCTGGTTTTATCGA
This sequence comes from Deltaproteobacteria bacterium RBG_16_64_85, assembly GCA_001798885.1. Classification (NCBI taxonomy): domain Bacteria; class Deltaproteobacteria; species Deltaproteobacteria bacterium RBG_16_64_85. Next base: position 31,130 of record MGQW01000065.1, on the reverse strand, counting down.
GGTCCAGGTAAAGGAGTGTCCCCCGCCGGCAACCAGGAATGTCCCCCCTGGCTGCTGGCGTTAGGTGCGGTACCCCGCGTTGATCCGGATGTACTCGTGGTTGAGATCCGAAAAGTAGAGGTGGGAACTGCCCTTCCCCAGCCCCAGTTCCACCTCGATCCCGTACGCTTCCTTGCGGATCTTCGGCGCGGCGCGGCGCTCGGCGGCATGGTCGATCTCCATCCCCCGCCGGAGGACCTTCTCCCCCGCGAACGTCAGCTCGATCCTCGCCGGGTCGATGCGGATCCCCGCTCTCCCGACCGCAGCGATGACCCGCCCCCAGTTGGGGTCGGCGCCGAACACCGCCGTCTTCACCAGCGGCGACGTGGCCACCGCACGCGCCGCCCGAAGGGCGTCGCGATCGCTTGCGGCCCCCGTCACCGCCACCCGGACAACCCGCGTGGCTCCCTCGCCGTCGCGCACGATCATGAGGGCGAGGTCGAGCAGCAGGGATTGGAGCGCCTCCGAAAACGCCGCCAGTTCCCTCCCCGCCAGGGGAGGAAGACCGCAGGCGCCGTTGGCGAAGATCGCGGCGGTGTCGTTGGTGCTCGTGTCGCCGTCCACCACGATGCGGTTGAACGTCCGGTCCACCGCCTCGCGGAACGCCCTTCGCAGGTCGGCCGGCCGCACGGATGCGTCCGTGAACACATAGGCCAGCATCGTCCCCATGTTCGGAGCGATCATTCCGGCCCCCTTGGCGATCCCCCCGAGGGTGACCCTTCTTCCACGGACGCTGATCCTTCGGACCCCGCGCTTGGGATAGGCGTCCGTGGTGAGCATCGCGTCACCCGCCCCGGCGATCCCGAGGGCAGAGAGGGAGGCGCATAGCCGGGGAAGCGCTGCCGCTATCATCGAAGCCGGAAGCGGCACGCCGATCACTCCCGTGGAGGAGACCAGCAGGGAATTCCTCGGGAGCCCCAGTGCCGCGCAGACCGCGTCGGAAGTCCTCCGCACCGCGGAGAGCCCTTCCTCCCCCGTGCACGCGTTGGCGTTCCCGCTGTTGACGATCACGCCGCGCAGGGCGGAGCGGCTCCGCAGCCCCTTCCCCCAGGCTACTGGGGCGGCAAACACCCGGTTCCGCGTGAAAACGACGTCGGAGACGCAGGGGTGCTCGCTCACGACCAGGGCCAGGTCGGTCTTCCCCGTCTTCTTGATTCCGCACGCTGTCCCTGCCCCCCGGAATCCCGGAACCAGGACCGTTCTCGCAGGCCTCACCCGTCACGCCTCCATGCCGCAGCATTTCTTGTATTTCTTGCCCGACCCGCACGGGCAGGGGTCGTTGCGCCCGACCTTCTTCTTCGCGTGCCGCTGCGTCGTCTGGCCGGCGCGGGAGAGGTCGCCGTGGGAGAGGTTGACTCTCCTGGGAGCGATGGGCGGCAGGGCGGCGGCCTTCCCCTCTTCCTCCCGCTGCACCTTCACGTGGAAGAGCCTCTTGAGCGACTCCTCCTTGATCCGGAACACCAGGTCGGAGAACATGTCGAATCCCTCCCGCTGGTACTCCTTCAGCGGGTCCTTCTGGGCGTACCCCCGCAGGCCGATCCCCTCCTTGAGGTGGTCCATCGACAGCAGGTGGTCCTTCCACTGCGCGTCGATCGTGGAGAGCAGGAACATCCGCTCGAGGTAGCGCATCGCATCCGCGCCGTATTCCTTTTCCTTCCTCTCGTATGCGGAGATCGCTCCCTCCCGGATCCTCCCGGCAAGCCCCTCCTGTTGGAGCCCGGGCACCTCTTCCTTCGGGATGTCGGGCCGGTACCCGAACTGGGCGTACGTCGCGTCGCCCAGGGCGGAGAGCTCCCACTGCTCCGGGTACTCCTTCGCGTCGGAAAACCGTCCTACCAGCTCCTCCGCGACCTCCCCGGCCATCTCCATCACCATGTCCCGCAGGTCCTCGCCGGAGAGCACGTCCTCGCGCATGTCGTAGATGACGGTCCGCTGCTTGTTCATCACGTCGTCGTATTCGAGCAGGTGCTTCCGGATGTCGAAGTTGTGGGCCTCCACCTTCTTCTGGGCGTTCTCGACCGCCTTGTTGATGAGGTTGTGCTCGATCGGCTCCCCCTCTTCCATCCCCAGCTTCGACATGATCGGCGCGATCCGGTCCGACCCGAAGATCCGGAGCAGGTCGTCCTCGAGGGAGAGGTAGAAACGGGACGATCCGGGATCGCCCTGGCGCCCCGCGCGGCCGCGCAGCTGGTTGTCCACGCGGCGGGACTCGTGCCGCTCGGTCCCGATGATGTGGAGGCCGCCCTTCCCCACGACGCCTTCGCCCAGCTTGATGTCGACGCCGCGCCCCGCCATGTTGGTGGCGATCGTCACCTTCCCGGGCTGGCCGGCCTCCGCGATGATCTGGGCCTCCTTCTCGTGGTGCTTGGCGTTCAAAACGTTTTGGGGAATCCCGTGCCGCGAAAGGAGCGCGGAGAGACGCTCGGACTTCTCGATGGAGACGGTCCCCACCAGGACCGGCCGCTTCTCCTCGTACAGGTGCTTGACCTCCTCCAGCACGGCCTGGAACTTTTCCCCCTCGGACCGGTAGATCTGGTCCCCGTAGTCCTCCCGGATCATCGGCTGGTTGGTGGGGATCACCACCACGTCGAGATTGTAGATCTGCTTGAACTCCACGGCCTCCGTGTCGGCGGTGCCGGTCATCCCCGCCAGCTTCTCGAACATCCGGAAGTAGTTCTGGAAGGTGATGGTCGCCAGCGTCTGGTTCTCGTTCTCGATCTTGACCCCTTCCTTTGCTTCCACGGCCTGGTGCAGGCCGTCGGACCAGCGCCGACCCGGCATCAGCCGCCCGGTGAACTCGTCGACGATGACGACCTCGCCGTCCTTCACCATGTAGTCGACGTCCCGCTTGAACAGCACGTGGGCCTTGAGCGCCTGGTTGACGTGGTGGAGGATCTCGATGTTGCGGGGATCGTAGAGGTTGTCGACGCCGGCCAGGCGCTCGACCTTGGGAATCCCGAGGTCCTCGGTAAGCAGGACGCTCCGCGCCTTCTCGTCGACCTTGTAGTCCGCGTCCTTCTTCATGTACCCGATGATCGAGTTCACCCGGACGTACTTGTCGGTGGCCTCTTCCGCCGGACCGGAGATGATGAGCGGCGTGCGCGCCTCGTCGATGAGGATCGAGTCCACCTCGTCCACGATCGCGTAGTGGAGCTCCCGCTGGACCATGTCCTCCAGGCGGAACTTCATGTTGTCCCGGAGGTAGTCGAAGCCGTACTCGTTGTTCGTCCCGTAGGTGATGTCGCGGCGGTAGGAGGCCTGCCGCTCCGCGTCGTCCATCCCGTGGACGATCACCCCCACCGACAGCCCGAGGAACTTGTAGATGGCCCCCATCCACTCGGCGTCGCGCCGGGCCAGGTAGTCGTTGACGGTGACCAGGTGAACCCCGCGGCCGGTCAGGGCGTTGAGGACGATGGGGAGGGTGGCGACGAGCGTCTTCCCCTCGCCCGTCCGCATCTCGGCGATCTTCCCCTCGTGGAGGATGACACCTCCCACCAGCTGAACGTCGAAGTGGCGCATCGACAGGACGCGCCGGGAGACCTCCCGGACCGTGGCGAACACCTCGGGAAGGAGCGACTCGAGGGGCTCCCCGTTCCCAACCCGCTGCCGGAACTCCGCTGTCCGCGCCGCCAGCCGGTCGTCAGGCAGGGCCGAGATCTGCGGCTCCAGCGCGTTGACCCTGGCGACGATGGGTCCGATCCGCTCCAGCACGCGCTCGTTCTGCGTGCCGAACATTTTCTTCAGGAGGTTTGTGAACATAAGGTAGTTATCCCGCTTCCGTCATTCTACGATAAAAAAAAGCCCCTGCGGGGCGACTCCCCCGGGGGGCACGCCGAATTTGCCGCTGGGACCCGTTCCGCTCTACTTCAGAAAGCGGAACGGATTCACCGCGAGGCCGTTCACGTGGACTTCGTAATGGAGATGGGCGCCGGTGGTCCGGCCCGTCTCTCCCACCGTGCCGACGGGATCCCCTTTCTGCACGATGTCGCCCGCCGCCGCCAGCTGCTTTCCCAGGTGCGCGTAGAGCGTCCGGTAACCGTAGCCGTGCTCGACGACGACGACGTTGCCGAAAAGCGATTCGTATCCGCTCCGCACCACTTTTCCCGCAGCCGCCGCCCTCACCGGAACGCCTGGCCGGGCGATGATATCCAGCCCATGATGGAACACCGGAGTGTCCGTAAAGGGTGAGGTCCGGACCCCGAAGCCCGAGGACAGGATCCCCCGTACCGGCCAGAGGGCAGGGATGCTCTCCAGGACGATCCGCCGGCTGTCCAGCTCCTCGCGGAGGGCCTCCAGGTCCTTGACGTCCACCAGGACGTCCTTCCTCAGCTGTTCGAACCGCAGGTCGAGAAGGCGGTCGAGTCGGGCCGTCGCCGCGGTTTCCTGGGTCTCCATCCCCCCGATGCCGGTCGGCCGGCCCGTCTTCCCGGCGCCGCCGGGACGCAGCGACTGGTTGATGCGAACCAGCGACCTCACGCGCGCGTCAAGTGCCCGGAGCCGCTCCACCTCGGTTTCCAGGCTCTCGAACTTCGAGTGCAGGTTGTACAAGGTGAGATTCTGCTCGCTGACGCGCTGGCGGAGGACCCGCAAATCCCTGATTTTCGAAAGGTTTTCCCGGTAATCGTAGAGAAAATGGGTGGCGGCGAAAAACACGAGTGCCAGCGTCGCTACGGCCGTCAATAGGCCGGTTCGCCCGACGCGGAACTCGCGGGCGCGCTCCCCGTACCCGATCCGCAACGAGAACATGTGCCGTTCGCGCACCAACCCCATCGCCTCCCAAGCCGAAAAAACCACGGGGTTACCGTAGCACGAAAAACCGGATGGTGTCAACGTGCGGAAAATGTATCAAAATCAGATAGTTGCTGGCATTTCAGCCCGCCGCCCTCTTCTTGGTCTTCTTGTCCATCCCCCGGTTCCTGGCCACCACGGGATCCACGATCTCGCCGCAATTCAGGCACCTCCAGGCGTAGAAGAGGTCCAGCAAGTCCTGGAACCGTTCGTACACCATCACTCCGTTGCACCTGGGGCACCTCACCGGCCGGCTCGCTCTGGGCATTCTTTCCCCCTCCTTTCGTTTTTACGATGCTTGACGGGAAGAGGGGTTTCGCCCCAAATTATCGGCCGGAATCGATCTTTATCTGTTAAAATGCCATGGTCGGAGGAGAAGGGGTTCCTGAATGGGGAAAAAAAGGCTGGGGGAACTGCTCGTGGAAACGGGCCTTCTGTCGGAGGGGAGCCTGACGCGGGCCCTCATCGAGCAGCGGTCCAAGCGGGGCAAGCTTGGGGAGGTGATCGTCAACCTGGGGATGGCCACCGAGGAGGAGATCGCCCAGGCCCTCTCGATCCAGCTCGGGATTCCCTACGTCGAGCTGAAGCAGACCCCCGTGGAGCCCCAGGCCATCGATTTGATCGGCGAGAAGGTGGCCCGGAAGCATCTGATCCTCCCGATCTCGATCGAGCAGAAGGACCTCCACCTCGCCATGTCGGACCCCCTGAGCTTCGAGGCGTTCGAGGACGTCCGGTTCGCCTCGGGGTACACCATCCAGCCCGCCATCGCGACCCGCAGCGATCTCCTCTGGGGGATCGACCAGCACTATCACCTCGGCTCGTCGCTGAACACCATCGCAAAGGATATTAAGGACATTGCGGAGGAGTGCTCCGTCGAGGTCGTACAGGAGAGGAAGGAGGGCGAGGGGGGGGACGCCGAGGACCTCCGGAAGAAGAGCGAGGCGGCTCCCATCATCCGGATGGTGAACCTGATCGTCGCCGAGGCGGTCGAGAAGGGCGCCTCCGACATCCACGTCGAGCCGACCAAGAACAACCTCCAGATCCGGAACCGCATCGACGGGCTCCTTCGGAAATCGCTGGAGCTTCCGAAATGGGTGCAGGGCGCGGTCATCTCGCGGATCAAGATCATGGCAAAGATGGACATCGCGGAAAAGCGTCTCCCGCAGGATGGGCGGATCAGTGTCCGCGTGGGGTTGAAGAACCTTGACCTCAGGGTATCGACGATGCCGGCCGCTTTCGGGGAGAAGGTGGTCGTCCGGATCCTCGACTCCGCCAACTCCCAGATCCCCCTGGAGGGGATGGGGATGGCTCTCCAAGAACTGGCCCAGATGGATGTGCTGATCCGCCGGCCGCAGGGGATCCTGCTCGTCACCGGGCCAACCGGCTCGGGAAAGACGACCACCCTCTACAGCGTCCTCAACCGGATCAAGAGCGTGGATCGGAACATCACGACGATCGAGGACCCGATCGAGTACGAGATCGGGGGGATCAACCAGGTGGCGATCCAGGACAAGATCGGGATGACCTTCGCATCGACCCTGCGGGCGATGCTCCGGCAGGACCCGGACGTCATCATGCTCGGCGAGATGCGCGACCTGGAAACCGTCACGATCGCGATGCAGGCCGCCCTGACAGGCCACCTGGTCTTATCGACGATCCACACCAACAGCGCCGTGGCCACGATCACGCGGCTGCGGAACCTGGGGTCCCCCTCCTTCCTCGTCGCCTCGACGATCAATTGCATCCTGGCCCAACGGCTGGTGCGGGTCATCTGCACGAAGTGCCGCGTCCGGTACGACCCGCCGGAGCACGAACTGGACCGGATCGGATTCAAGCGGAAAAAGAGGGAGGTCGCCTTCTATCGCGGGGAGGGGTGCACCGCATGCGGCGGGACGGGATACCGCGGGCGGACCGGCGTCTTCGAGATCCTCCCGTTCACCCAGCAGATCCGGGACCTCGTGGTCACCAACGCCTCCGAAACGGACATCCGGCAGCAGGCCATCGCATCGGGGATGATCACCCTGGCGCGCGCCGCACTGGAGAAGGTGAAGGCGGGGATCACCACGCTAGAGGAAATGTACCGGGTGGTGGAAACCGAAGAGGATATCGGTACGACCTGCCCCTCGTGCAACCATGCACTGGGTGCGGGGTTCCTCATGTGTCCCGGGTGCGGCCACTCCCTGCAAGCCACCTGTCCCGCCTGCCAGAGGATGGTCTCCCCGGAGTGGAAGTTCTGCCCGTACTGCCGGCACGACTTCCTGAAATCGAAGTCGGTCTCCGGGCGCTCGTTCGCCTGAGGCACTAAACGATCAGCTTTTCCAGCCTCGCCTTCTGCATTTCGAGCCTCTTCTGCCCTTCCTCGATGGCTGCGATCAGTTCCTTCTTCGCGTCGTGGGCAAGGTCCTTCCCCATGCCGAGGATGTCCTCGGCCTTGTCTCCCACGGCATCGACCATCTTGGAAACGGCATCGGCGAATTCCTCGACGACCCCTTCCGCCTTGCGCCCCGCTTTTTTCGCATAACGAACGATGGCTTTACGCGTATCCATTCCGGACTGCGGCGCCAGCAGGAGCGCGACGCCGGCCCCGAGAAGCGCCCCCGCCGCCAACAGGAGAGTGCCCGCGATCACGCTGTTTTCCCTCGATTCCATAAAGCACCTCCCGATGATTTGATTCCTATCCATTTTACCGCGATTTCAATCGCGGTGGAATGGCCGGTCCTTTGAGGTTCATCGCACGGGGAATGCGTGAGTCGGGCAAGTCACCGGGTGGGAGGCGGCTTAGACGAAGTGGCAGGCGGTGAAGCGGCCGGGGGCGGATTCGATGAGGAGGGGGCAGACCTCCTCGCAGACCTTCTGCGCCATGAAGCATCGGGTGTGGAACCGGCAGCCGGAGGGAGGGGCAAGCGGACTCGGGATCTCCCCGCGCAGCACGATCTTCTCCTGCGGCGCCCCGCCGAGCATAGGGACGGCCGCCAGGAGGCTGCGCGTGTAGGGGTGGAGCGGCTTGAGGAAAAGCTCCTCCGCCGGGGAGACTTCCATCAGCTTCCCCAGGTACATCACGGCCACGGTGTCGCTCATGTGGCGGATCACCCGAAGGTCGTGGGAGACGAACAGGTAGGCCATCCCGTACTCTTCCTGGATGTCCTTCAGCAGGTTCAATATCTGCGCCTGGACGGAGACGTCGAGCGCGGACACCGGCTCGTCCGCCACGACGAGCCTCGGCGAAAGGGCGATCGCCCGCGCGATCCCGATGCGCTGCCGCTGGCCGCCGGAGAACTCGTGGGGGTACTTGCCGGCCGCGTCCGCCGAAAGCCCGACGCGCAAGAGCAGCTGCGCCGCCTTTTCCCGGATTTCCCCCCGGTTCCCCATCCCGTGGACAATCCACCCCTCCCCCACGATGTCGCTCACCCGCATCCGCGGGTTGAGCGATGAGTACGGGTCCTGGAAGATGATCTGCATCCTTCTTCGGACGCGTCGCAGCTCTTCGCCGGACAGGTGGGTGATGTCCCTGCCCTCGAACCGGATTCTCCCCGCGTCGGGGGGAATCAGCCGTAAGACCACGCGCCCCAGGGTCGTCTTTCCGCAACCCGACTCTCCTACCAGCCCGACGGTCTTCCCCTGCGGGACATCGAGCGACACCCCGTCGATCGCATGCACGCTGAGCATCTCACGGGAGAAAAACGAACGCCTCACCGGGAAGAGCTTGTAGAGGTTCTCCAGGGAGAGGAGCATCCCGTCTCCGCCGTTCATCCGCGCCCCTCCAGCCGCCGGGTCCTCTGGTAGTGGCACGCCGCGAATTGCCCGGGAGCGTATTCCTCGAGCGGCGGGTCCGACCGGTCGCAGATGGACAGATCGTCTTCGGCCGTCTCCCCGGCGCGGAACTGCTCCTGAGCCTTTTTTCGGAACGGGCACCGGTCGGCGAACGGACATCCGGGCGGGATCGCGTGCAGGTCGGGCACCGTACCGGGGATCGACGGGAGCCGCTTCTCCCCGACGCTCCTTCCCGGGAGCGACCGGAGCAGCCCCTGGGTGTACGGGTGGATCGGATCGGCAAAGAGATCCGACGTCTTCGCGACCTCGACGATCCTTCCCAGGTACATGATGGCGACCCGGTCGGCGAACTCATGGACGACCCCAAGATCGTGCGTGATGAGCAGGATCGCCATCTTCCGTTCCTGCTCCCGCATCTCCTTGAGGAGCGCGAGGATCTGGGCCTGGATGGTGACGTCGAGCGCGGTGGACGGCTCGTCGGCGATCAGCAGCGCGGGTTCGAGGGCGAGCGCCATCGCGATCATCGCCCGCTGCCGCATCCCGCCGCTCATCTGGTGAGGGTATTCCCGCATGCGCCGCTCCGGGTCCGGCATCTTCACGCGCCGGAGCCATTCCCGGGCCCGGGCGGCGGCCTCCTCCTTCCCGCAGGTTCCATGCGCGGTGTAGGCCTCGGACACCTGCTTCCCGATGGTCAGCACGGGGTTCAGGGAAGTCATCGGCTCCTGGAAGATCATCGAGATCTCCTTCCCCCGCACCGCGCACATCTCCTCCTCGGAGAGGGCAAGGAGGTCCTTCCCGCCGAACCCGACGCGGCCCCCTTCGACGACCGCGGGCGGCGAGGAAAGGAGCCGCAGGACGGAGAGCGCAGTGACCGTCTTCCCGCATCCCGACTCCCCCACCAATCCCAGCGTCTCGCCCGGATCGACGGAAAAGGAGACGCCGAACAGCGCCCGGACCACGCCTCGCTCGGTCCGGAACGCAACCCGGAGATCCTTGACGGAGAGCAGCGGCTCCATCATGGGGAAACCCTCGCGGTGCGTGAAAGAAATGGAGTGTCAAAAACAGAATGGAACCGTCCGCGGCTTCGTTCCCGCAGCAGGGGGGGCCGGCGGAGCCGCCGCAGGAGGGGGGCGCAGTGAGCCGGTCTCCAGGGGGCCGTTGCCGAAGAGCCCGCGCACCGAGAGGGTCGATGCGCCGCTTCCGGCGAGGCGCCCGACCGAGGCGTACCCGCTGCGGTAGGCGAGAGAGGGCGACGAAGCCGGAGTGGATGCAGCGGCCCTCGAATGCCGGGATCTGAGGGAATGGCCCCCTGGAGGCCGGAGCGCAGCCGTGCGGGTGCACCGCACGGCGAGCCACGAACGGAGTCCCCCTCCGAGGCGGCGCAGCCGGTACCACGCGCACATTGCACGTGGGAACGGAGCCGATGAGTGTGGCTGCAGGTCGCGTCATCTTGTTTGCTTCGCAACTCATCCGTTACCTCCCCCGCAGCCGGGGATCCACGGCGTCGCGGATCCCCTCGCCCAGCAGGTTGTACCCGAGGACCGTGAACAGGATCGCGAGCCCCGGGTAGACGGAGAGCCACCAGGCGAACTCGATGTTGTCCTTGCCGGCGGTCAGGATGTTCCCCCAGGACGGCGTTGGGGGTTGCACTCCGATGCCCAGGAAGGAGAGCGCCGACTCCGTGAGAATCGCGCCCGCCACCCCGAGTGTGGCCGCGACGAGGACCGGCGCCAGCGTGTTGGGCAGGATGTGCCGGAAGATGATCCGCGCATCCCCCGCCCCCTGCGCACGGGCCGCTGCCACGAAGTCGCGCTCCTTGACGGACAGGGTCTCCGCCCGGACCAGCCGCGACACGCCCATCCATCCGGTGACCCCGATGACCAGCATGATGTTGTAGATGGAGGGCTCCAGGAACGCGATCACCGACAGGATGAGGAAGAACGTGGGGAAACAGAGCATGATGTCGACGAAGCGCATGAGTACGGCATCGGTCAGGCCTCCGTAAAATCCCGCGAAGAGCCCCACCAGCAGGCCGATGGACGTAGCGATCCCCACCGCCACGAATCCCACCTTGAGCGAGATCCGGGCGCCATACACCATCCGGGCGAGGACGTCGCGTCCCAGCTCGTCGGTCCCGAGGGGATGTTCCGCGGAGGGCGGCCGGAGAACCTTGAAGACGTCGATGCGGTTCGGGTCATGGGAGGAGAACGCATGGGGGAAGGCCGAGACGATGAAGAAGAAGAGGACCGCCGTTCCCCCGGCGACCGCCAGCCGGTTCCGCGCCAGCCTCCGCAGAAAATCGCCGAACATCGATCGCGCGACCGAAGCCATCGCGTCACCCGGCCCGGATGCGGGGGTCGGCCAGCGCGTAGCCGACGTCCGCCAGCAGGTTTCCGATCAGCGTCAGAAACGACCCGATCACGAGAATCCCCATGATCAGCGGGTAGTCCCGCGACATGACGCTCTGGTAGAAGAGCTGGCCCATCCCGGGGATGGCGAAGATCGTCTCGAAAATGACCGATCCGCCGAGCAGGTCCGGCACGGAAAGCCCGAGGATCGTGATGACCGGCAGGAGGGCGTTCCGCACCGCGTGCCGGAACACGACCTGCCGTTCGGGAAGCCCCTTGGCCTTCGCGGTGGCGATGTAGTCCTGCCGGATCACCTCCAGCATGTTGGATCGCATGTACCGCGAGAACCCTGCCAGCCCGCCGAACCCGGCCAGCAGGACCGGCAGGACCAGGTGCCTCGCGCGATCCCAGATCCTCCCCGCGAGGGGGAACGAGTCGTGCTCCAGCGAGACCAGTCCCGAAATCGGAAGCCAGCCGAGCTTCACTCCGAACAGGATCATGAGGAGGAGAGCCAGCCAGAAGGTGGGAACGGCGAACCCTGTAAAGACGGTCACGGTGGAGATCCGGTCGAACCAGGAGTCCTTCCGCACCGCGGAGTAGATCCCGATCGGGATCGCGACGAGGAAGATGATCCCCATGGACAGCACGTTGATGGCGAGCGTCACCGGGATCCGCTCCCGGATCTTGTCGGAGACCTGTCGCCCGTCGGGGGAGAAGCTCTGACCGAAGTCGAGCGTCGCCATCCGGCCGAGCCATCGTCCGTACTGCACGGGGAGCGGCTGGTCCAGTCCGTAATAGGCCTTGAGCCGTTCCCGGACTTCCGCCGTGGCCCTCGGGTTCATGTCCGTGGCGACGCCGATCGGCCCCCCGGGGGCCATGTGCATCACCAGGAAGGAGATCAGGCTGATCCCGACCAGGAGCGGGATCGTCAGCAGGAGCCTTCGGACGACGTACCGGAGCATCGCACTCCTATTTCCGGAAGGAGGTGTACTTCTGCTGCTCCTTCGGCACGAACCACTTGATGAAGTTGTACGAGATCCCGATGGGGGCGGGCTCGATGCCGTGGAACCGCCCGTGGACCGTCGGCAGCGAATCGGGAACGTACAGGAAGACGTACGGCAGCTCCTCCGCGAGGATCTCCTGGATCCGGAAGTACGCCATCCTCCGCTTCTCGATGTCGAAGGTGCGGCGCCCATCCTCCAGCAGCCGATCGACCTCGGGATTCGAGAAGCCCACGAAGTTCAGCTCCTTGGGACCCGTCTTTTTCGAACTCCAGATGTCGTACTGGTCGGGGTCCGGCGTGACGCTCCACCCGAGGATCACCGCGTCGAATTTCCGCTTGTCGACGAACTCGTTGATGAAGGCGGCCCATTCCACCGTGCGGATCTCCATTTGGATCCCCACGGCGGCCAGGTTCTGCTGGAGAATGGCCGCCGCCTTGGCGCGGCTCTCGTTGCCGGCGTTGGTCAGGACGGTGAACAGGAACTTTTTCCCGCCCTTTTCCAGCGTCCCGTCCCCACCCGGCCTCCATCCCGCCTCCGCGAGCAGTCCTTTTGCCTTCGCCGGGTCGTAGGGGAACTTCGGGACGTCGGGGTTGTACACCCAGGTGCCCGGTTTGTACGGACCGATCGCCTCCTGCCCCAGCCCGAAGAGGACGCCTTCCACCAACTCCTTCTTGTTGACCGCGTGGGCGATGGCCTGGCGGACCTTCCTGTCCGCGAAGAAGGGGTGAGAGAGGCGGAACCCCAAGTAGGTGTAGTTGAAGGCCGTATATCGGTACTTTTTGTACGATTTCCGGAACTCCCCGGTCTCGGTCTGTCGGGTGTACTGCAGCGGCGTGAGGTTCATGGAATCGATGCCGCCGGACTTGAGCTCCAGAAACATCGTCGCCTGGTCCGGGATCACGCGGGTGATGACCCGCTGGAGGTACGGCTTCCCCTCGAAATAATCCGGGTTCGCCTCGAAGACCACCCGCTCCCCGGGCTTCCACTCCACGAACTTGTAGGGACCCGTGCCGATCGGGTGGGACTTGTTCAGCGGGCTTTTCGAGATGTCCTCGTACTTCTCCAGGAGATGCTTCGGGAGGATCGACATCCCCCAGGAGGCCAGCGCCGGCGCGAAGGGCTTGTCGTACTCCACGACGAACGTGTAAGGGTCGGGGTTGCTCGCCCGGCGCACCTGCCGGAAGTCCTCCGCGTAGGCGGTCGGGGTCTTCGGGTCGATCATCTTCCGATAGGTGAACATCACGTCCTCGGAGGTGAACGCGACGTTGTCGTGCCACTGGACCCCTTTTCGAAGGCGGAAGGTGATCTTCTTCCCGTCGGGGGCCACCTCCCAGGACTCGGCCAGCTCTCCTTCGAGCTTGACGTTCTTGTCGTACCGCACCAAGCCGTTGAAGACGTAGCCGGCGGCGTCGTGGGAAGCGGAGTCGGAGGTCACCGCGGTAAGGAAGCCGCTTACGTCCCCGTTGCTCCCGAAGACGATGGCGTCCCCGTGGGCAGGCGCCTCCTGCTTCCCGGCGGCTTCTTTCCCGGCGCTCTCCTTTTTTTCCCCGGCGCACCCGGCCAGCAGGCCGATGGTTCCGACGGCCAGGTTCGCAACGAATACGGCAGTCAGCAGGCGTCTCATTCCGTGTCCCTCCGCAGCACGATCTTTGCCCCGGAAACCTCGATCTTCACCAGGGGGGGCGGCCCCGACGTTTCCCGTCCAGGGTACGTAACCGTGACGCGCTTACCCGAGAAATCGTATTCCGCGCGCGAGAGAAGCCGCCGCGACGGGTCGGAAAAGAGCCTCTGCCGCCCGTCTTCGAGAACCCATTCGCCCTCCGCCGTCCTGCCGAGATCCCCCTCATCCACAGGGTAGCCGGGCGCTCCGGAGAGGATCCGCCCGAGAGAAACCGGGCCCGTGGGAACCGGTTGGAGATTCGGCGGCGGGAAGTCGCCCGCGGCCGGGCCCCTGGAAAACCGGATCCTGGTTCCGTCATTCTCGAGGAACAGGGCAGGCCGCCCCAGCGGGTCATAGACGCCGACGGTTTCCTCGGCGGGGGCGCGCGAATTCACCCCCGCGACGAACGGCAGTGCACGACCGGAAATCTCGGCAACTCCGGAGAAGGAAGCTTCGATGGGGAAGGAAAGCGCGGCGGCGGAGACGAAAAGTTCCCGCGCTCCCCCGGCCTCGTCCCCCGCAAGTCGATAGCGGGCGGGAGCGCACCCGGACGCAAGGAGAAGCGCCGACGCGAGCCAGCAAGCCGTTGCTACACCGCGAGCCAGTCCGGTCTTCTCCTCATTTCGAGGGTGGGCCCTCACTCCTGGCCCGGCTGAGCTTGTTCCGGATCTCCTCGGGCTTTTCGTGCCCCTTCGCGATCGACTTCTCGAAGTAGGAAGCGGCTTCGCCCGCCTTCCCCTCGCTCACGAGAACGTCCCCCAGGTGCTCGAGCACAACGGGGTCGTCGGGGACGAGCGTCAGCGCCTGCCGCAGCTCCGACTCGGCGCGCTTGAAATCGCCCTGCCGGTAGTGCACCCAGGCCAGGCTGTCGAGAAAGTAGCCGTCGTTGGGCCGGATCTCCACCGCGCGGAGGATCAGCGATTCGGCCTCCTTGAGCTTCATGTTCCGGTCGGCGTACGTGTAGCCCAGGTAATTGAGCGCCACGGCGTTCTTCGGGTCGATCTCGATCGCCTTCTCCATCGACGCGACCATCTTGTCGAAATTTCCCATCTTGTCGTAGACGACGCCCAGGGAGAACTGCGCCGAGGCGTTCTTCGGATCCTTCGCGGCCGCCTCCGTGAGAACGCCGACCGCCTCCTCGTACTTTTTCGCGTCCTCGAGCTGACCTCCCAGGAACACCATCAGGTCGACGTCGTCGGGGAACTTCACCCGAAGCTTCCGGGTCACCCCGATCGACTCGTCGTTTTTCTTCTGGCGCCCGAGCGCCATCGCCAGGTGGAGCATCGCGTCGCGGTAGACCGGGGAAGATTCCGGGATCGCGCGGAACTGCTCCTGCGCCTCCGCCAGCAGTCCCTTCTCTTCGTACGTGGTGCCCAGGAAGAAGCGGACCTGGGAATTCTGCGGCTGTGCCGAAAGGACGAAGCGGAACTCGTTGATCGCGTCGTCGTACCGGTCCCGCTCCAGATAGAGCAGGCCCAGCCTCACCCGGAAATCCAGGTTGTCGCCGGAGAACTTCTTGAGCTCCTCGTACTGGCCGACGGCCTGGTCGATCTTGTTCTCCAGGATCAGGACCCGGCCCAGCCGCTCCCGGATGAACGGGTTATTCGGTGACAGCTCCAACGCCCGCCGGTACCGCTCCTCGGCCTCCGCGTGCTTCCCCAGGATCTCCAGGACGCCGCCCGAATCGATCAGGGCGCTGTCGAACGAAGGCTGCAGGGAGAGAACCTTGTCGAAATCCTCGACGGCGCCCTCGAACTTCTTTTGCGCGGCGAGGAGCCGTCCCCGGTAGTAGTAGGCAAGAAACGAATCGGGGTTCCTGGCGATGAGGGAGGAAAGGTATTCCTCCGCCTTCCCGAAATCCCCCTTCTCGAGGAACAGCGTCGCCAGGTGGACGTAGGCTTCCTCGGTCTCCGGATCGTCGGCGATGACCCGCTCGTAGAACGTGATGGCCTTCTCCTTGTCCCCCATGGCAGCCAGGGTGCCGGCAAGCAGGTACCGGGCCCGCAAATGGCCGTCGTCGAGCGAAAGCGCCTTTTCCAGCACCTCCTTCGCACCGCCAAGGTTCCCTTTCTTGACGAGGACGTTCCCGATTTCGTACAGGATTTCCGGCTCGTTTTCGGAGTACTTCAGCGCCTTGCGATACGCCTCGAGGGCGGCGTCGAGATTCCCTTCCCGGTACGCGAGGTAACCGGAGAGGAACAGGGAGTAGGCTCTTCCCTGAATGCGCGCGTTGATCGACGCGTTGTTTCCGTGGAAGGCAAACGCCTCTCCGGACAAAAGAAAAAGGGCCAGTGCCCCCAGAACGAATTTTGTTTTCATCCGTACCCTCGGCGAAATTTCACGTACCGTGTATTATACACAAAACCGCAGGAACCCACTGGGTCGCGGGAGTCCGCCATGCTCTCGGAGTTGCGCATCACGCCGGTCCTTTCCGCCCTGCTGTCCCGGGGCGGAGAATACGGGGAGCTTTTCTACGAGGAGGTGCGTTCGCTCCTGGTCCTGCTGGAGGACGGCAGGATCGAGCGGGTGCTCTCCGGGACCGACATCGGCGTCGGGGTCCGCCTGATCCACCGGGAAAAGACGTTCTACGCCTACACGAACGAAGTGAGCGAGCGCGTCCTTCTCTCCCTCGCGAGCGATCTCTCACGGTACGCGGAAGGAGGCGGCCTTCCCGCCGTCCTCCCCGCCTCTCCCATCGCCGTCCGTGGGCCTTCCGCCGTCCGCGTGCCGCCGTCGACGCGCGGCGTCCGGGAAAAGGCGGCGCTCGTTTCCCTCGTGGACCGCGTCGCGAGGGGGGAGTCGCCGGAGATCCGGCAGGTCCGTGCGACCTACGGGGAGGCGGAGCGCAGGATCGAGGTGGCGGCGCATCCGGGAGTGTTCGTCTCCGAAGCGCAGACGTTTACGCTGTTGACCGCCCAGTGCGTCGCCGGCAACGAGAGCGGGCTCGCGATGGGATACGAATCCGGCGGTGGGACGGTCGGCTGGGAGTTCCTCGAGGAATTCGTCCCCGAAGCCCTCGCTCGCAAGGCGGCTTCGCGGGCCGTACGGACGCTCTCGGCCCGGAAGATCGAGGGGGGGAGGATGCCGGTCGTCATCTCGGCGGAAGCGGGCGGCACGATGGTCCACGAAGCCATCGGGCATGGCCTGGAGGCGGACCTTGCTCGCCAGGGGATGTCCGTCTACAAGGATGCGCCCGGGAAGGAAGTGGCAAGCCCCCTTGTTTCGATCGTCGACGACGCGACGGCTCCCGGAAAGCGGGGATCCTTCGGCATCGACGACGAGGGGACACCGGGGGAGCGGACCGTCCTGGTGGACCACGGCATCCTGAAGGGGTTCCTGCACGACCGGCTCTCCGCCATGAAGGACGGCGCCCGCTCCACGGGGAACGGGCGTCGCGAGTCCTACCGGCACAAGCCGGTCCCCCGCATGAGCAATACCATCATCCTGCCGGGTTCCACTCCCCCCGGCGAGATCCTCAAGAGCGTGGAACGAGGGCTCCTCGTCCTCAAGATGGGGGGCGGGCAGGTCAACACCGTCACCGGCGACTTCATGTTCGAGGTCGCCGAGGGGTACCGGATCGAGAATGGCACGCGGGGGGAGCCGGTCCGCGGAGCCACCATCACAGGGAACGGCCCCGAAGTGCTCCGGATGATCGACCGGGTCGGAAGCGACCTGGGCTTCGGCCTTGGAACCTGCGGCAAGGAGGGACAAGGAGTCCCCGTGGGCGATGCCCAGCCCACCCTCCGCATCGGCCCACCCTACATCACCGTGGGATAGGAAAGGAGTCTGTCCGATGGTCACCCGGATCCTGGAAGCGCTGGCCTCGCTGATCATCTACGTGATCTCCCGCATGGGGCTGCCCGGCATCGTCCTCCTCATGGCGATCGAGTCCGCCTGCATCCCGCTTCCCTCCGAGGTCATCATGCCGTTCTCGGGGTATCTCGTCTTCCTGGGGAAATACTCGCTCTGGTCCGTGGGGCTTGCGGGGGCGATCGGGTGCGTGGTCGGATCGGTCCCGGCCTATTACCTCGGGATGTACGGAGGGCGGCCGCTCATCGAGAAATACGGGAAGTTCATCCTCATGTCCCACCACGACCTGGACGTGGCGGACCGCTGGTTCGCGCGGCACGGGCAGGCGACCGTCTTTTTCGCGAGGCTTCTGCCCGTCATCCGGACCTTTATCGCCTTCCCCGCCGGCGTGGCACGGATGGAGATGAAGCGGTTCATCGCCTACACGTTCGCGGGGTCCTTGCCGTGGTGCCTCGGGCTTGCCTACGTCGGGATGGTCATGGGGGAAAAGTGGCCCACGCTGCGGGAGTACTTCCACAAGTTCGACCTGCTGATCGGCGCGGTCCTGATCGCCGGGATCGTCTGGTACGTCCGGCGGCATTTCACTGTAAGATAAGGGATCAAATCTCTCGCGCAGGGTTCCGTGCAAATCCAGGTTGCCACCATCCTCGACGAATTGGAAAAGTCCCGCAAGGGGCTGGCCGCGTACGCGGTCCTCGTGCTCTTCCTCACCGTCGCCTGCTTCTTCTACGCCGAGCCGATCCTGCGCTTCGTCGTCCGCCTTCTGGGCCGGAAGCTCGTCGCCTACTCGCCGGCCGAAGGCTTCCTTGCGCTGATCAACCTCTCCCTGTACTGCGGGATCACGCTCTCGCTCCCGGTGGGCGCGTGGCTGCTCTGGCGGGGGGCGGTGGTGCGCTGGGTGCCCGGCTGGCGGGGGTGGGGGGGCGTCGTCATCCTCGCGGCGACGGTCCTGTTCCTTGCGGGGGCGCTCCTCGGCTATTACGTCCTGCTCCCTGCCGGGATCGGGTTCCTCGTGAGCTTTGAAACGGAGAAAGTGTCGGCCCTCATCTCCGCCCGGAAGTTCATCTCCTTCTGCGGGACGATGCTCCTCGCCCTCGGCCTCTCCTTCGAGACTCCCCTCGTTTCCTATTTCCTTGCACGGGCGGGATGGCTCACCCCGGAGTTTTTCCGGAAGCGGTGGAGGCACGCCCTCCTGATCTGCGTCATCCTCGCCGCCGTCCTCACCCCGACGCCGGACGTCTATAACCTAACGCTGATGGCCATGCCGCTCCTGGGCCTCTATTTCATCAGCTTCGGGATTGTGTACATGGTCGATAAAACGAGAAAGGCCGCACCGGACGTCCGGTGAATTTCCGCGTTACTTCTTGTGATGCTTCTCCTTGTGCTTCTCGTGCCACTTCCGGAACAGGAGCTCCAGCTTGTCCTTGTAGGCGATGGCGAAAAAGACGGCCATCACCGCGACGCCGCAGAGGGAGAAGAACCGGAAATACTGTTGTTTCCTCAAGTACGTGCCGCCCAGCGTGAGAAGCACCGTCCCCAATAGCCTTCCCGAGGACGCGATCGAAAGGAACTCCAACGTCGTCAGGTGCCCCAGCCCCAGGATATAGCAGAGGAGGTCCTTCGGAAATCCCGGGAGGAGGAAGAGAAGGAACACGAGGAAGGCGCCCTTGTGGTGGAGGAGGTAATCGAACCGGTCCATGGTCGCCTTGTCCACGAACCTGTCCGTCAACGGCCGGCCGAAGTACCGGGACAGCGCGAAGGCGACGTAGGAGCCGATCGTAAGACCGACCGTCGACAGCAGGACGCCGATGAACGGCCCGTACAGGTAACCGCCGAGCAGCCCCGACGCCTCCCCGGGGATGGGGGCGGCCACGACCTGGACCACCTGCAGGAAGATGAACCCCGCAAACCCCCACATCCCGAGGGAATCGATGAACCCGCGCAGTCTTTCCTTGTCCATGAAGAAGCGGAAAAGCCCCGTTTTGTATAAGAGAAACGTGAGGAGAGCGAGGGCGGTGACAAAGATCAGCGGCTTGAGCCAGATGCGGTTCTTCTCCGGGGGCTGCATGGGAGCCTTATTATATGAAAATGACGATTACGCCGTGAGATAAATATCTCGGAACCGCAGGAACGTCTCTTCCGGCAGGGAAGTCGCCCCGAAGGGAACGCGGCCCAGGTAGCGGTCTCCGGCGATTCGCCGGACCTCTGCCTCGTTGGTCTCCCGGGCGGGGAAGGGATCGCCCGTCCGGTCATTGAGGACGACCCCGGCAAGGGTCAACCCCTCCGAGCGGAGATACCGGACGGTGAGCCGAAGATGGTTTTGCACCCCGAGGCGGTTCTCCGCCACGACCAGGACGGGAAAGGAAAGGTCGCGCGCGAGGTCGGCGAAGGCGTACCCCTCGCGAATCTCCACGGCGATCCCGCCGGCCCCCTCGACGAGAAGGATCTCCGAAATCATTGCGGCATCGAGAACCGTCTTCCGGATACGCTCCGGGTCGATCGACACTCCCTCCAGGCGGGCCGCAAGGTGGGGGGACAGAGGTGCCGAGAGAGGATAGAGGCAGACGGCGGAGAGGGGCAGGCGCGGGGCGATGGCTTCCTGGAGCGCAACCGCGTCGGCGGGAAAGGGTTTCCCGTCGGGGCCGGGAAGACATCCCGATTCGACCGGTTTCAACGGAAAAACGTCGATCCCCTCCGCGACCAGCCGTCTTCCGAGCAGGCATGCGACGTGGGTCTTCCCCACCCCCGTGTCCGTCCCAGTTATGAGAAACGCTTTCACCCCAACACTTCGCCGATCGCCCACGCCGTGACGTCGACCAGCCCCTCGACCTCGCTCTCCGTCGAGGATAGAGGAGGCATCAGGACGATCACGTCGCCGAGGGGCCGGAGAAGGATCCCCTTCTCCCTCGCTTTCCGGACCATCTTCTGGCCGAGCCGAAGCTCCGGCGGGAACCGCTCCTTCGTCTTCCGGTCGGCCACGATCTCGATCCCGGCCATCAGCCCTTTTTGCCGGATGTCGCCGACGTTGGGTTGCCCTGCGAGGCGCGAAAGGGACATCGCCATGATCGCGGAAAGAGCGGACACGCGTGCCGGTATGTCCTCCCCCTCGAAAATGGAAAGAGTCCCCAGCGCCGCCGCGCACCCGAGCGGGTTTGCGGTGTAGGAATGGCCGTGGAAGAAGGTCTTGTATTCCTCGTACCGCCCCAGGAACATCCGGTAGATTTCCTCCGTCGTGAGGGTCGCCGCCAGCGGAAGGTAGCCGCCGGTCAGCCCCTTGGCCAATGCCAGGATGTCCGGGGAAACCCCTTCCTGCTCGCAGGCGAACATCGTGCCCGTGCGGCAAAAGCCGGTCGCCACCTCGTCGCACACCAGGAGTACGCCGCACTGCCGCGTCACGGCGCGCAGCCTCCCCAGGTACCCCTCGGGCATCATCAGCATTCCCGCCGCCCCCTGCACGAGGGGCTCTACGATGGCAGCCGCAAGGGAATCCGCCGCCGTGTGAATCTCTTCCTCCATCCGGTCGGCACAGTGGAGGCCGCAGGACGGCCGGGAGAGGCCGAACGGGCACCGGTAGCAGTGGGGGGTCGGTATCCGGCGGGTGGAAAACAACAGCGGCCGGAAGATCTTGTGGAACAGGTCGATCCCGCCGGCGGAGATGGAGCCGATCGTGTCGCCGTGGTACGCCTCGGAGAGCGTGAGGAACGTTTTCTTCTTCTCCCCGTTTCCCTTCTGCCGCCAGTATTGGAAGGCCATCTTGATGGCGATCTCCATGGCCGTCGAACCGTTGTCCGAGTAGAAGACCCGAGACAGCCCGGGGGGCGCCAAGGCGAGGAGCTTTTCCGCCAGCTCGATCGCCGGGGGGTGGGACAGCCCGAGGAACGTGGAGTGGGCCAGGAGATCCAGCTGGGCGCGGACGGCGTCGTCGATTTCCTTCCGACGGTGGCCGAACAGGTTCACCCAGAGGGAGGAGACCCCGTCGAAATACCGGTTCCCGTCGGTGTCGAAAAGGTAGTTCCCCTCGCCGCGCTCGATGACGATGGGATCGTCCTTCTCCCAGTCCGCCATCTGGGTGAACGGGTGCCAGATCACGGCTTTATCCCTACGCCTGAGCGATTCCGTCCGGTCCAATTCCCTGCTCCGAGAGCGCCCGGTCGATCTGCTCCGCGGCCGTCCGGATCATCTCCCGCGTGTGCGTGGCCATCAGCGTCAGCCGGAGGCGGCCCGTCCCCTCGGGCACCGTGGGCGGCCGGATTCCGTGGACGAACACGCCGCGATCGAACAGCGTCTTCGACACCTCCATCGTCTCCACGTCCCCGCCGACGGGGATCGGGACGATCGCGGTGGGGGACGTCACCGCCCTCCCCCGTGCCGCCATCTCCGCGCGGAACGCCACCTGGTTCCGCCACAGCGATGAGAGAAGTTCCGGATCCCCCGAAAGGATGTGGAGAGCGGCAAGCGTCGCCCCTGCGATGGCGGGCGGCAGGCCCGTGTTGAAAATGAACGGGCGGCATTTGTTGATGAAATAGTCGACCATTGCGCGCGTCGTCCCGATGTAGGCCCCATAGGTCCCCAGCGCCTTGGAAAAGGTCCCCATCTGGATCTCCACTCGGTCGCGGATCCCGAAGTGGCCGGCGGTCCCTCGCCCGTGCGGCGGGAGCACACCGGTGGCGTGGGCGTCGTCGACGACGAGGATCGCCCCGTGCCGCTCCTTCGCCTCCACGAGATCGGGGAGGGGCGCGATGTCGCCGTCCATGCTGAAGACGCCGTCGGTCACCACGATCTTGCGCTTCGCCCGCGACTGCCCGAGCAGGTCCGAGAGGTGCGTCGCATCGGAGTGCCGGTAGACCTCCACGCGGGCGCGGGCGAGCCGGCACCCGTCGACGATCGAAGCGTGGTTCAGCTCGTCGGAGAAGATCGTCGCGTCGGGACCGGCAAGCGTCGACAGGATCCCCAGGTTGGCCATGTACCCCGCACTGAAGGTCAGAGCCGCCTCCGTCCCTTTCAGGCGCGCCACCGCGTCCTCGAGTTCCGCATGGACCTCCATGTGGCCGCAGATCAGCCGCGAGGCTCCCGAACCCACCCCGTACCGGCCGGCGTGCTCCACGAACGCCGCCACGACCGCCGGGTGGTTGGCCAGGCCCAGGTAGTTGTTGGAGGAGAAGTTGAGCCGGTCGGCCCCTTCGATGCGGATCACGGCGTCCTGGGGGCCGGAAACGCGCCGCAAGGAACGGTACCGACCCTTCTCTTTCAGGGCCGCGATTTCCCCGGATAGAAAAGAGAGGTCCATCCTCTACGGCCCCCGTAAGGAGAGACCCAGGTCCCGGATCATCCGAACGTCCTCTTCCGCGGGCCGCCCGCTGGTGGTGAGGTAGTTCCCCGCCATCGTACCCGTCGCCCCCGCGGCGAACATGAGCGACTGAAGGTCGCGCAGGTTCACTTCCCTGCCGCCGCACACGATGATCTCCCGCGCGGGATGGCAAAGGCGCATCATCGCGATGATCTTGAGGCAGGCGAACGGGGTCAGGTCCCGTTTCCCCTCGAGCGGAGTGCCGGGGACCGGGTTCAGGAAATTCACCGGGATCGAGTCCACGTCGAGCTCCCGGAGCGTCATCGACAGCTCCACGCGGTCCTCGTCGGTCTCCCCGAGGCCGAAGATCCCCCCGCAGCACACCCACGCCCCGGCGGCCTTCGCATCGCGGACGGCGCGGATGTCCTCCTCGTAGTCGTGCGTCGTACACACCGACGGGAAGAACCGCCGGGAGGTCTCCAGGTTGTGGTGGACCGACCGCAGGCCCCGCGAGAGGAGATAGACGATACTGTCGGCGGGCAGCGTGCCGAGGCTCACGCACGTCTCGAGCCCCACCTCGTTCCGGATCCGCTCCACGGCGTTTCCCACACGGACGAGCTCCCGCAGGCTGCGCACCGCGAGCCCGGACGCCACGATGGAAAACTCCCTCGCACCCCGTTCCTTGGCCTTCCGTGCGGCCGCGACGATCTCCCCTTCGTCGATCATCGGGTATTTCGGGATTTCCGCCTTCGACCGGCTCGACTGGGAGCAGAAGGAGCAGTCCTCCGAGCAGAGCCCCGATTTCGCGTTGACGATGGAGCAGAGCCGGATCCCGTCCCCCTTGAATCGCCGCCGGACGGCTTCCGTAACGTCCAGAAGGCGCCACAGCGCCTCCCGGGGAAGCCGCAGGACCGACAGGGCATCGGGAGCACCGATCCCGTTGCCCGACATGGCATCTTCCCTTATTTTTTTCCAGAAAATTTCCGTTTCCAACCTTATCCCCCCCCGACCGGAACCAGGAGCCATTCTCCAGGAACATGCGTTTGCTGTCAACCTCTCCATTTACGGGAAGGTTTACAGCAACAGCCCCCGACAACCCGGTTTTCATTTAAAATAAGGGCAGCACCGGGACCGGAACGCGCAGCTCCGCCGATTGCGGGGGAGTGGACGCAGGGGATTCGGCGGAGCCGCCGCAGGAGGGGGGCGCAGTGAGGTAAAGCGCAGACGCGCGGGTGCATCGCGCGTCGAGCCACGAACGGAGTCCCCCTCCGAGGCGGCGAAGCTGAATGAAATGCGAGTGCCAGGAGGCGATCATCGTGAAGGAAGCGATCCGGCTGATCGTGTTCGACCTGGACGGAACGCTTGTCGATTCCAAGGTCGACCTTGCGAACTCGGTCAACCACGCGCTGGGGGCGTTCGGACATCCCGCGCTCCCGCACCCGGTGATCTATTCCTACGTGGGGGACGGGGCGACGATGCTCATCCGGAGGGCCGTGGGAGAAGAGAACAACGGCATCCTGCCCGCCGTCCTCGAGTCGTTCCTCGCGCACTACCGGCAGCACCTGCTGGACACCACGGTCCCCTTCCCCGGCGTGGCTGAAAGCCTGCGGGAATGGGAGGGGACCTACCGGATGGCGATCCTCACGAACAAGCCGTTCGACATGACCCGCGCGATCCTGTCGGGTCTTTCGCTCGACCGGTATTTCGTAGACGTTGTGGGGGGGGACAGTCTCGACTGCAAAAAACCCCATCCCGACGGGCTTCTGCACATCATGAGGACGCACGGGTCCTCCCCCGGTGAAACCCTCATGGTCGGGGACTCCGGGAACGACGTTCTCGCCGGGAAGAAAGCCGGCGTCGCGACCTGCGGAGTAACCTACGGACTGGGCATCGACGGCTTCGCTTCGCTCCCCCCCGACTTCACGATCGGACGGTTTCCCGACCTCTTCGACCGGATACGGCCGAAGACCTGAGACCCGCACAAGGAGAGTCGCCTTGAAAAAACCCGGGGCCGTTCCCATTCAGGCGGTCCTTCTGTTTCTCGGGATCGTCCTCGTCGTGCGCCTGGCATCGATGCATCCCTCATCTTTCTTCCTGTTCCAGCCGGACCTGTTGGCCGCCGCCCTGTTTCTCTACGCTCCTTTCCTTTACTATCGCCGCGGGAAATCGCCTTCCTGGCTCCGGGTCGGAGATGTCAGGAGGAGCGCTTTGGCGGCGCTCGCCCTGGCCGCGGGCGGAGCTCTGGCTTACTCCCTCTATGCACTGCTGCCGCTGCCGCATTCTCTTTCGCCCTATTCCGGGCCCAGGCCTCCGCTGGAGGATATGCTCTTCCGGCAGGGACTCCTGGTGGCGCTCCCCGAGGAGGTCTTCTTCCGGGGGTACCTGTACGACGCTTTCGAGGAAAAGGGATGGGAGCCGGTTCTCTGTTCCTCGGTGCTGTTCGCCGCGGGCCATCTCTTCATTTACCCTTCGTGGTACCGGGCGCTCACCCTGTTTCCCGGCCTACTCCTCGGGGGGGGACGGAAGATCACGGGGAATCTCTACGTTCCGGTCCTGCTCCACCTGCTGTTCAACCTGTTTCCCTATCTCGCGGGGAGTCCGCGATGAACGACATCCGGGTGGCGTCGGGCCACCTTTTCTTCTTCTACGCCTATGACATCGGATTCGACATCTCCCTGGCGGACGCCGGAAGGCTGTCCGAAGCGGCGGAGTCCCCGGGGCTGGCGGGTCTGCGCCCCGGCCCGCCGCATCTCCAATACCAGCCCAAGCCGCTGGCGGTCCCCTCAGGCACCGTGGAAGTCCGGAACGAAGGCGCGGCCTTCCGCATGGAGGCTGCCGTGAAGATCTTCGATTTCGGGGCGCTGTCGGTGACCCTCTGCCTGCCCGTCCGGGACCTGCCGTGGGAGGAGTACGCCGCCACCGCCCTCCTGCTGGCCGGGGCAAGCGGTGTGGAGGAGGCGGCGCGCGGGCTGGCATCACGGCTCAACGAGAAGATCCGGCCCGCGGTGAAGCGGCCGGGGTTCGCGGACCTCGTCGAGGAGTACAGCCTGTGGCACGTGGGAAGCTTCGCACCCGAACTCTCCGCGGACCAGGCGCTCGCCCGGTTCCCGCAGGACATCGCCCGGCTGCTGACCCTGGAGCGGGGGACGTTCAGCGAGTCGGCACTGGCCGAGATCCTCCGGAACCCGATCCGTTACTTCGAGAACGACTTCTGCATCCCGGACTGGGACGCCGCCTTCGTTTACGACCCGAAGTACCAGGACACCGCCGAGGTGCTCGAGTTCCTGAACGTCCAGATGCTGGAGCTCCGGTTCTTCGACCGCATCCTTCACGCCGCCCTCGACGACATGGCGGACGAGCTTCGCAAGAAGCGGGGGCTCCTGTCCGTGCTGCACGACCCCTACGAAACTCCCCTGCGCAAGCTCTCCGAGATCAAGATGGACGTCTCCCTCCTACGGGAGAGGATCAACAACGCCCTGAAGCTCGTGGGCGACGTTTACCTCGCAAGGGTCTACGAGGAAGCGCGTAGGAAGGCGGGGACCGAGAAGTGGGAGGGGACGATACGGGACCAGCTGAAGGCGCTCGAGGACATCTACACCATCCTGAACAACCGGGCCGCGGCCTCGCGTGCGGAGACCCTCGAGGTGATCATCATCCTGCTCATCGCCCTGGAGATCGTCATGGGGGTCCTCCGCCGCTGACCCTTGCACCTGGATATTGAACACCGGCAGCCGACGATCAGGATCCCCTGCCCGAACGGCGCA
>MGQW01000065.1:0-4550 GCA_001798885.1 Deltaproteobacteria bacterium RBG_16_64_85 | reverse complement strand
GTCCAGCCGACCTTGGCTCCGGAAGCGACCAAGGAGCAGCTCGAGGGAGCCCTCGCGGAAGCCTTCCTGCCAACGGACCGGTTTACCCTGCAGATCAATACGGTCGATCCGGGATTTCCCTCCTACCGGAACATCGACATGAACTTGGATTTCCGGTGGCTGCCGAGGCATGCTCCCAGGTCATCGTGAGGGGGCGGCAAGCCAAGAGACAGAGGCATTGTTGTTCCTCTGGTCGCGGATCAGACGATATAGATCACCCTCGGCTTCGTCCCTAGATCCTCCCGGTACCGGAAGGTGTTGGCCTTCGCGATCACTTTGTGGATCAGACTTTTTTGGTCGTTGAGGTCGCCGAAATAGGTGGCGTGCCCCAGGCAGGTGGTGGTGCAGCGGGTCAACTCCCCCTTCTCCACCCGGTGGATGCAGAAGTGGCACTTCCGGGCGTTGCCGATGGGGGAGTGCCAGTGGGTCTTTCTCTTGAAGACCTTGCCGTACTCGCCGGAGTTCTCCACCTCGTAGGTCTGTTTCTTCATTTCGCCGGTGTAATAGTGGCCGACGTCGGCGGAGCGGGCGCCGTAGGGGCAGGCGACCAGGCAATACCGGCATCCGATGCACTTCCGGTAGTCCATCATGACGATCCCGTCGTCCCGTTTGTAGGTCGCCTTCACCGGGCAGACCGGCGTGCAGGTGGGCGAATCGCACTGCATGCACGGACGCGGCAGGAAACGGAGCGATACGTTCGGGAACTCGCCGATCTCCTCTTCCCGCACAGGCCGATAATGCATTCCCGGCGGAGTCAGGTTCTCGGACATGCAGCCGGTGGTGCAGGCGTGGCAGCCGATGCACCGCCGGAGGTCGATGGCCATGCCCCAGCGGCGCTCGCCGCGCGTCTTCCGAAGAGCCCGCTTCAGATCCTCGCGCATGATCTCCAGGATGTCTTCCCGGATCTCCACTTCTTCAGGCTTCCTTTCCCGGGACCGTTTCGAAAAGGCCGAAACGATCGCACACCAGATAGAGGAACGCAACCAGCGACACCGAGGCGACCACGACCAGGGCCTCGAAGATCGACGGGGTATACCGGACCACCTCGGGGATATCGTAGGCGCGAAAGACAGGCACCCTGAAGCCGCCGACCACCAGGTCTATCCGTGCCTTGAACTGGGTCGCCAGTATCCAAAGGCCGGTGAGGATCAGCCCGATGGGACCGCGGATCGCCAGGAGCAGGAGGAACGGCACGACGACTCCGAGGAAGATGCCGAAGAAGAGGGTGTCGAAGAGAGTGAGACGGAAGACTTCGGAACCGGTAACGTGCCCTGCCAGGCCGATCATCAGGCGCCAGAAGGTGGCAAAGAGCGCAAGACCCAGACCGATCTTCAGGAAGGTCGTAAGGAAGGCCGGGGCAGGCGAGCCGTCTTCCCGCGCCCTCTTCCACCCGGCGGCGACGACGACGGAGGTCAACGCGCTGCCGGTGAGGAAGGCGATGAAGAGGAAGTAGATCGGCAGCAGTGCGCTGTAATAGTAGGCGCGCGAGCTGACGGCGCCGAAGAGGCTCCCCAATGTGCCGTAGGTGACGATGCCAACGAAGAACGCCGCCCACATGACCCTGCGGGAGTGCCGGTTCCGCCGGATGTGGATGTACTCGAGAACGATGATGAAAACGTCGGCGGCGTACCAGACCGACATCCAGAACATGGGGGAGGCGGGGTTGGGCGAGATCAGGAAGTAGTACATCCGGTCGATCCGGCCCATTTCTGTGGCCAGGGAGATAAAAGCGGCCAGGGCGGTCAGGATCGCGAGGAACATGACGCGGGACGCGAAGGGCTTGTAGTCATCCTCGTAAAAAACCCGGCCGAAGAAGTTGACGAAGGTGCAGCCGGTGCTGATCAGGACGAGGTAGACGTAGGTGGTGATCTGGATCCCCCACGGGACCAGGTCGGAGGTGTTCGTGGTGTGGGCGTGGCCCAAGAGGAAAATGCACCCGATGGCGAGGAAACCGGCCAACAGCCCCAGGAGGGAGAGGTAGAGCGGGACGCCTCCCCGCCCTTTCAGGATGTCGTCGACGGCTTCCCGAAGCCGGATCCGATCCGGCAAAACGATTCCATCGAACCGCATCGATTACCCCGCCTTCACGACCTTGACGAAGTTGGACCTCATGGCGGTCCCTCCCATGAGGGGGTCGATCGCGTGCCGGGCGAGCATCTCCTCGTCTCCGATCCCCTTGCCGTTGGCCCGTTTCATCTCCGCGGAGTGGACGCCGAAACCGTGGACCATGTAGATGCAGTCTTCGCGGAGCCGCTGGGTGTGGCGGACCCGGATTTTCCCCGGCGATGTAAAGCCGGCCTGGTTTTCCAGCCGGACGTATTCCCCGTCCTCGAGTCCCAGCTCACGCGCCTTCTTTTGGTTGATCCAGAAGGAGTTCTCCGGGACCAGGTCCGCGAGGAGGAAATTATTCGTGGTCCGGCTGAAGGTATGAAGCGGCGAGCGGCCGAACAGGACCCGGAAATAGCCGGCCGGGGGCTGCTCGTGCCTCGTGTATTTCGGAACCGGGTCGAACCCGTCTTTGGCGAGCTGCTCGGAGTGGAGTTCGATCTTCCCGGAAGGGGTTTCAAATTCCGGTGACCGGAGCGGGGAGATATATGGGCTCGATTTGCCGGCGAGGCGTACGACCCCCTTCCCGCATAATTCGTCGTAGTCGATGTTGCCGGCGCGGCATCGCTCGCGCAGGTACTCCTCGCCGTCTTTCCAGGGGAAGTAGTCGCTGAGGCCCATCCGGTTGCCCAGCTCCTTGGTGATCCACCAGGAGGGCTTACTTTCAAAGAGGGGCTCGACGGCAGGCTGCCGTATGGCCACCTCGAAATCCTTGAAATGACCCAGGGTCAAGGCGTCGTGCCGCTCCAGATAAGTGCATTCCGGGAGGACCACGTCGGCCCACCGGGTGATGTCGGCCGGAAGGATGTCGATGGCGACCAGAAGATCGAGGTTTTCGATCGCCCGGACGGTCTCGTCCCGGTCCGGGAGGGTCTTGATCAGGTTGCAGCCGTATACCAGCCACGCCTTGACCGGGTGGGGCTTCCCGGTGATCGATGCTTTCCGGACGGAGGTGGTGGTCTGTAAAAGAGCGAACGGGTAGGCCGAATCCAGCTCGGGAAGACCGGCCCGGCTGGACGGGTAGGCCGGAAGGCCGGGGTATTCCGGGACACCTCCGCCTGCGGGAAGATAGATGCCGCCCGGCCGGCCCCAGGAGCCGAGGAGGGCGTTGAGGATGGCGATGGCGCGGCATCGTTGCGTGTCGTCTCCGTACCAGACGGTGTAACGTCCGCCGGAGATGATGACGTTGGGCCTGTGCGCAGCCAATTCCCGGGCCACCCGGACGATGGTCTCCACCGGAAGCTCGGTCTCCCCGGCGGCCCATTCGGGGGTGTACTCCTGCACGGCGGCCTTGAGCTCGGGGAAGCCTTTGGCATATGCCTTCACGTAGTCCGCGTCGTAGAGTTCCTCGTTCACGATGAGGCGGATCCAGGCCAGAAGGAGGGCAAGGTCGGTGGCCGGCTTGATGGGGAGCCAGTGGTCGGCCTTCGCGGCGATGTTCGAGAGGCGCGGGTCGACAACGGCCAGCTTGGCCCCTTTCGCCAACCCCGTGACGATATCCTGCACCTGGCTGTTGTGTGCGTTTTCGCCGAGGTGAGAGCCGATGAGAACGATATAGCGGCTTTCGCCGAAGTCGTAATATTCCGGCGTACCGACATCGGAACCGAAGGTGAGAGTGAAGCCGACGTCTCTCGGCCCGCGGCACTGGGCAAAGGAAGGGGCGGCATGGCAGCGGCTGCCGTACGCCTTCGCAAGGTGCCTCCAGAAGGTGCCGCCGCATCCGTGGGTGAAGAGGGCCACCGTCTCGGGACCGTGTTTTTCCTTGATGTCCTTAAGCTTGCCGGCGACCAGCCCCAATGCTTCGTCCCAGCTTGCCCGCTTCCATGCCGGCTGGCCCCGCTTGCCGGTGTTGATCATGGGGAACTTGAGCCGGTCCGGGTCGTAGAGGGTACCCAGGGCCGCATTTCCCCGTCCGCAGAGTCGTCCGCGCCCCCGCTCGCTCAGCGGATTGCCGTCGATCTTGACGACTTTGCCGTTCTGCACCTTGGCGATCAGCCCGCAGTTCCAGAAGCAGAGCTCGCAGAAGGTGGGTATCGGTTTCAGCTCCTGCGGGGCCGTCTCGGCCCACGAGAGGTACTGTTCGGGCACCACCAATGGAAGGGAGAGGCCGGCCGCGGCGGTGCCGGTCACCTTCAGGAATGTTCTCCGCGACATCCGGAACCGCACGCGTGTCACCTCCTGCCAGGCTATGAGAAACGCAACGGTCTTCCCGCCCGATCCTCACGGGTTCCGTGGAGGCTCGGGCGGGGAAGACCCGGGGTCGCGGGAGGGAGAGGAGGGGGTTCTCTTCCCGCTTACCATTCCCCTTGTTGCGCAGCCACCTTGTCGAAATAGATCGAAGCGTTCGTCAGTTTTTCCTCTTCCTTTTCCGTGTACCCCAGCGCCCGGAAATTGAGGACGCCGTT
>MGQW01000064.1 GCA_001798885.1 Deltaproteobacteria bacterium RBG_16_64_85 | reverse complement strand
ACACGGTGGGCAGGTCGGCCCAATCCGGCTGCCCGCTCAAGCCCCGCGGCCCGCGGACGAATTCCAGGTTCTCGATCAGACTCTTGACGATGAACATGAATGCGAGGGAGATGATGGCCAGATAGTCGCCCCTCGTCCGAAAGGAAGGAATCGCGACGAACAGGGCCCCGATGGATGCGACACATCCGCCCAGGATCAGGGCTACGGGAAACAGGAACGGTCCAAGGGCAGGAGGGAGGGAAGCGACTCCAACGAGTTGAGCATCGACGAACAGGCCGATGGTCAACACCGAGGCGCAATAGGCGCCGAGGGCCATGAACCCGGGGTGGGAACACGAGAACTCGCCCATGTAGCCGTTGATCACATTCAAGCTCAAGGTGAGCATGACGGCGATCAGGGTCAAGCGAAGCACGAGGACACGGTAGTCGCTGATTCCCGCCCAGAGATGCAAGATGGCGTAAAGCAAGGCAAGGTGAACGGCCGCGGTGATCGCCATCGGGAACCGGAAAAGCGAAGCGGCGATTCCGTTCGTCAGGGAGATGCTAAGCCGCGTAGCGACAGCCATGGGCACGATGTAGATGAGCAGCGTGTAAAGGATCACGTTGGGGATCAGGACGGGATTCTTGAGCATAACGGAGAGACCGAACAAGACCGGTATTTTTTGCAATCCCAGGACCTGTGCGAGAGGAGTGCCCGCGAGGCGTTCCAGCGTAACCGCGACCAGGGCGCCGAAAAACCAACCGAGCAGCGGGACCCGGGAAAACGGCACAAGGATATTCCGATTCAACAACCCCACCCGTTCCGACCTCCCCCCGCTTCCATTTTCCATGGCACTGGACGTCTAAAGCCTCAACCGCGCGCTGTACGGCTCCCCGAAGAAGCCGTGAGGACGAAACGTCAGGATCAGCAGAATGATCGAGTAAGCGATCAGGTCGCGCAGCGTCGAGGGGAAGATCATGGCCACGAAGATTTCGGTGAACCCCAGAAGGAAACCGGCGAGCGTGGCTCCCATGACGGACCCCCTTCCCCCCAGGATGGCGGCGACGAACGCCTTCCAGCCGAACAGAATCCCCATATACGGGTCCAATACGGGGTAGGCGACGCCGAAGAGGATCCCCGCGGCGGCGGCCAGCGCGGACCCCAGCGCGAAGGTGAGGGCGATCATGGTGTTGAGCGGCACCCCCATCAGGGGCACGACGGCGGAGTCGAAGGCCATCGCCCGAATCGCCATCCCCCACTTCGTTCTCCGGACGAACTGGTGCAGGGCAAGGGCAAGGAGCAACGACACGAGAACGATCATGATCTTCTTGTTGGTGACGAATACGCCGCCCACGTCATAGGTCGTGGTCGCGATCAGGGAAGGGAAACTGATCCGCCGGGCTCCCAGCAGGGCCAGGTTGCCGGTTTCCAATATGATGCCGATCATCAATCCCGTGATCGCAGCCGAGGCCCGCGGCGCGTCCCGCAAGGGCCGATATCCCACCCGCTCCACGATCATGCCGACGAACGAGGTCAGGAACATGGAGAAGAGGATGGTCAGCACGAGGATCAGCCAGTTGGGCACGGCGACGACGCCCCAGGAGGCAAGGGCGATGAGGGCCATGGACACCCCGAAGCCGATGTACGACCCGACCATGAAGATATCGCCGTGCGCGAAGTTGAAGAGCATGAGGATGCTGTACACCATGGAGTATCCCAGGGCGATGAGGGCGTAGAAGCTCCCCCACTGGAGGGCGTTGACCAGGTTCTGGAGGAAAATCACCATCGGTTCGCTGCTCGTGTACTCAAGAAAGGCGGGCTCGGGACCCAGGTCCCGGCCCGCCTTTTCATCGATTCGAATCCCTTCGCCGGACGACTGCGATCCCGCAATCGCCCCTCCCCGGGCTGCCTCTCCTTACGGACAGGCGGACTTGTAGAACTCGAACTGGCCCTTGTCGCTGATCCGGACGATGACGGCGCACTTGCTCGGGTCGCCTCCCCCGGTGAACGTCATCTCGCCGGTGATCCCCTTGAATTTCTTGATCCGGCCCATCGCGGTGCGGACGTTGTCCCGGTCCTTCTTCAGGTCTCCCGTGAGCCCCCCGGTATCTTGAATCGCCTTCTGAACGAGCTGCATGGCGTCCCAGGTGAGCGCGGCCACGTCGTCGGGAACGTAGCCGTGCTTCGCCTTGTACCTGTCGATGAATGCCTTGGTCGCTCCCGTCGCCCCGGCAGCGGCATAGTGGGTGCTGAAGAAGAGCCCGTAGCAGTCCTTGCCGCAGAGGTTGACCGTCTCGGCCGAGCCCCAGCTGTCGCTTCCAACGATCGGGTTTTTCCACCCCAGCTGATGGGCCTGCTGCACGATCAGGGCCACCTCGTTATAGTACTGGGGGGTGAAGAGGACCTGCGCGCCGGAATTTTTGATCTTCGTCAGCTGGGAGCTGAAGTCGGTGTCCTTGGTGGTGAAGCTCTCGTAGGCCACGACGGACCCGGGGCCATGGAGGCCTTCCCACGCCTTCTTGAAGAATTCGGCCAGTCCCTTGGGGTAGTCGCTCGCCACGTCGTACAGGACCGCGGCCTTGGTGAATTTGAACTCCGTCGTGATGAAATTGGCCAGCACCGGGCCCTGGAAGGGATCGAGGAAGCAGGCGCGGAACACGTAGGGCCGGTTCTTGGTGCTGTCGGGATTGGTGGACCACGGGGTGATCATCGGCGTCTTGTAGTTGTTCGCGATCCCGCCCGCGGGCACCGCCTGCTTGGAGGCCTGCGGCCCCACGAGGACGAGAACCTCGTCCTCGGTGATCATCTTGGTGGCGGCCTTCACGGCGGATTCCGCCTTGGATTCGTTGTCCTCGATGATCAGCGCGACGGGGAACTTCTTCCCCCCCACCGTAAGCCCCCCGGCGGCTTTGACGTCCTCGAGCCACATCTGGGCCGCGAACTTCGTGCCCTCCCCCACCTTGGGGATATCGCCGGTGAGCTCGGCGTTAATCCCGATCTTGATCGTCTGGGCCTGAACCCAGCCGGAAGGGATGAACGTCAGAAACCCCACAAGGACACAAACACCAACCAGTGACCGTTTTCGCATCGCTCCTTCCTCCTTTTCCTCCTTTGGGTGCTGTTGATTCTTTACATAACGAACACCTTGTCCGATGGGCAATCCCTACCCCCTTTTTAAATAGGCCAAGAACCTGGACCCTGGCCCCTTCAGTCAACGGTGGTCTGATCCCCGGGATGGCGTAGGGTTAAAGATAGGGAGCGGGGTGGGAGGCTGTCAAGACGAAATACGGACGATGAAAATGGAGAAATGGACCGCATCTTCCCCAGCAGCCGGACGAGGCCCAAGGTGTCCTGCCTGCAGTATTCCAACAGCGCCTTGCGCAGCCGGGCCCGGCAAGATCGAAGAACAGGAACCGTGATTCCTGGGTCATGCGTCCATTCAAACTGGGTTCATCTTTTGCCATTGTTAAAGTTGTCGCCTATACGAGTCGATATATATGTATACGCCGGGCATTCGGCGCATGTTGATAATGGAAATCTTCTCGTGCAGATCGAGAGCAGCAAGGAGGTGCATATGAAAGAACGTTTTGTATCGGTGGGCGTTTCCGCGGTCCTCGCAGTCCTTTTTCTTTCCAGCCTGCCGGGTTCCGCACCGGCGGAAATCAACGTCAACCTCAACATCGGCCCCCCGCCGGTGATCGTGGCGGAACCCCCCGAGGTCGTCCTGATCCCCGGAGCCGGAGTCTATTTCGTCCCCGATCCCGGTGTGAATCTCTTTTTTCATGCAGGGTTCTGGTGGTCGCCTCGGGGTGACCGGTGGTACCGCTCCCGGGCCTACAACGGTTCCTGGGCGGCGGTAGAGCGCCGCGCCGTCCCGGTCGAGGTCATCCGGGTTCCGAAGGATTACCGAGTCCGCTACAAAAAGGCAAAACATATCCCGTACGGACAGTGGAAGAAGGAACATTCCCAGAAATACGACGATAATGGCCGGCACGGCGATCGTCACGACCGCAAGGAACATGGGAAGGTGGACAAGCGCGGGCGTGGCCACGACGATTGACCACCGGCCCCGGCAGGCAGCAGCCGATGCCGAGGCCAATGCTCCGGAACCTACGTCACGGCAACACGCCGGGGGGTCATGACGCGACTGCCCTTTACCTCTCGGGCTGACTTGCCCCCCTGATACCTCTCCAATTGGGTGCCCGACAGGAATTGGGGGCGGATGACCCCCTTTTTCATCTCTCCATCCCTCCTTAATATAAGCGCATAATTCAGGTGAAGCATCGTGGGGAGTTCAGTGACCCTGAGACGCATGGCCCTCTGGTGTGGCGCGGGATTGGCGGCCCTTCTGGGGGTCGCCGCGCTGGCCGTGGCGTTGGCCGTCTACCGGCCCCAGCTGGTCCGCCCATGGGTGCAGCGGGCACTGACTCCGCGGGGCGGAACGGCTTCCCTGGCCGGCCTCAGACTATCGCTCACCCCACCGGCCCTTGAACTTTCGGGCCTCGCGATCGCGGGTCCTCCTCGAGAGGGCGACCTCCTGCGCCTGGACCACCTGCGGTTCGAGCTGATCCCTCGCCGCTTCTTCCGTGGAGGTCCGTGGCTGCGGCACGTGGAAGCCAGGGGACTTGCCTTCGAGCGCCCGCGGCCCCGGGAGACAAAGGGCCCACCCGACCTGACGCCGCTCACCCGGTTGTTCGACATCGAGGACTTGTCGCTGACGGACGCCCGGCTGCGCGTGGCCTTGCCCCAAGGCGATCTCGCGGCCGACGGGGTCCGTTTGAGCCTGATCCCGGGGGAAGGGGGCATCCGCGCTTTCAGCGGGTACGGGGAGCTGACCTTCCGCCGGAAGGACAGTTCCCTCGCCGAGGGAAAACTATCCGCCAGGGGACATGTGACGCCCGGCCCAGCTATCGAAGCCGACCTGGAACTGGCGTCGGCCCGCCTGATGCTGCCGGGACTCACCGGCGACGTTTTCGGCCAGACCCGGTTGCGGGTGACTCCGATTCGTTTCCAGGCCTTGGAGCTGACCTTGACCCTGACGCAGGGGCACGTGAGCCTGGGTCCGCAAAAGACGGAGAACCTGGGCCCGATCCGCCTGAACGCGGCGGCAAGTTCCACGCTGGAGGGAAAGGAACCTCGCCTGGAGATGCGCGAGCTCGACATCGGAGGCCTGCTCCTGGCAAGGGGGCAGCTTAGCGGCTCCACCCTGGAAGAGATGTCCGGTACCGTGGACGGGGAGATCCCCCGGGTCGAACGGGTGAAAACCGTTCTGGCCCCTCTCTTGCCCGGCAGTCTGACGGGCATGGATCTCACGGGCAGGCTCCCCTTCGCCTTCCGCCTCTACGCCAACGGGACGGCACGCGTGCTGGCCCTGGAACTCCTCCCCCGGGATCTGCAGTTTTTGTGGCCGAACGCAGGGCTTGGTTGCCGCTTCGGGGGATCCTTGCTGGCGGAGAGCCCGCTCCAGGGGTGGCTTCCCGGCAAGGCCAGTCTGTCCGGGCGGCTGCAGGGAACGGGGTATTTCGAGCGGCCACCGCTAATGGTGCGCATGTTTCGATTCGATGTGCCGTTGTCCGGTGAATTCCCCGCTCCCACGTTGCCAGGCTGGAATCTTTCGGTCGGAGCGGGCGAGGTGATCTACGAAGACCGGCCCCTGCCCCTGGGAACGTTGGAACTTAGGGGGTCTTCCAGGCTGGCCGATCATTCCTATCGCGTGGAAGACGTGGACATCCAATCCGATTCCCTCGGCCACTTGATGGGTAAGCTTGCCTTCCGCGGAGGGAGCTTAAGCGGCCGCCTGAAAGGGGCGAGTCTGCCGGCGGACAACCTGGTATCCCTCGCACGCGTGCTGAGCGGACAGGAATGGAAGGGCTGGTCGCCCACGGGCGCAATCGACGTCGCCGCCCAGCTCGAACCCGCGGTGGGCGGCTCCCGGGTATCGGCCACGGCGACGCTCGCACAGATCGGCTTCACCTCGCCCGCCGGCGACGTGATGGGTCAGAAACTCGCCGGCAGAGTCGACCTCGAGGCGCTGCTTGTCCCACAGCCCCGGATGAAAGCCGACCTGGTCCTGCGCCAGGGCGAGGCCCTCTGGGGCACGGTGTACGCCGACCTTGCCAAGGATCCTATGGACCTCCACGCGTGGGGAACGCGAGTGAGCCCCGAAGAGTACAAGGACCTTGTGCTGGAAGGCGGTTCGGCGGGGTTCGGTCGCCTGAAAATCGAGGGGAAGGCGCGCCATGCAGGAGGAAAATGGCGCCACCAGGGGCACCTCGTATTAAGCGATGCGCGGCTTGGGGCCATCTTCCGGACATTCCTGAGGGACCCGCTGGCAGCAAAGCAGCGCGATCTGGCAGGACTGGAGATGGATGGGGCCGCCGAGCTCGACATGGCCTTCTCCGGCTCCGTGCAAGCGGTCGATCTGGCGGGGACGCTCCGGCTGCGCTCGGGCGATGTCCGACGGGGGGCGGAGCCGCCGCTCCTCTCCGGGCTCGACCTCGACCTCCCGATCGCCTACTCCCTGGGAGACGCGAATCCAGGCCACTCCAGACCGTCCGACGCGGCAAAGTGGGGCCGGTTGAGCTTAAAGAAACTTCGCCTTGCCGGACAGGAACTGGGGCCCTTGGAGATGCCCGCAGTCCTGGTACCCAACCACCTCTACCTCGGGGGAACGATCGATGCGTCCCTGTTCGGAGCCAAACTGTCCCTGCGGCGGATCCAGGTGGACGAACCGCTTTCCCCGGGCTTCCGCATCACCCTGGCGGCGCAACTGGACGGTCTCGACCTCGCCCGGGTCGCCGGAGAGAACTCCATGCTGGAGGGACACCTGGGAGGCCTCCTCGATCCCGTTGCCATCGGCCGGGAACGGATGACCGCCGACGGAGAGCTGACCGGCGATCTGTTCGGCGGCCGGTTGGACGTCCGACACGTGACGGTGGAACGGCCCTTCGGCGCGGGCCGGGAAATCGGCGCCGACGTGAACGTAAGCCGGGTTGACCTGGAACGACTTTCCGCGGCCTTGGGCGTCGGCCGGATCACCGGGCGCCTCTCCGGTTCCGTGGAGGGTTTGCGGGTCGCTTACGGCCAGCCGGTCGCGTTTCATCTCACAATGGAGTCGGTACCCGCGAAAGGGGTGACCCAGAATGTGAGCCTCAAGGCGGTGAACTCCATCTCCTTGGTGAGCACGGGCTCCGGGTTGAGCGGCTTGGGGGCCTCCCTGATGACAACGTTTTTCAAGGATTTCACCTACGAGAAGATCGGTTTCGAATGCGGCCTGAAAAACGACGTCTTCACCGTTCGGGGGCTCATCCATGAAGATGGTGTAGAGTATCTGGTGAAGAGGAGTTTTTTTGGCGGGATCAACGTGATCAACGCCAACCCGGACAACCGCATCGGTTTTTCGGATATGCTGGACCGTGCGAAACGTGTGACCAGCGAACGTTCCAAATGAGACGGGTGCATTTATCCAACAACGAAAGGGGGATGGCATGGAACGATCCGCGCATCGCTATTCTTTTTCTGTCCTCACGGTTCTCGCGCTCATCGTAGGGTGCGTCACGGTAAATATTTACTTCCCCGCCGCCAAGGTGGAGAAGACAGCCGAGAAGATCGTGGATGAGGTCTACCAGGAAAAGAAGGAAATCCCCAAGCAGGAGCCAACGGAAAAGCCGCAGTCGTTGAACGAGCGAGGCATTTTCCACAGCATTGCCCGGCTTGCCCGCTTCGGGCCCGCGGAGGCGTTCGCCCAGGAAGCCACAACCGTGAGCAACGCGGCCATCCGCGGGTTGAAGGAACAGATCGGCCAGAGGCACCAGGAGTTGCTCCCCTACTATCAGCAGGGCCAGGTGGGAATCACAAAGGACGGTTTCCTGGAGGTCCGTGGGACCAGCGGCCTGGGTTTGCCGCAGGTGGCGTCCCTGAAGAGACTCGTCGACGCCGACAACGCCGCCCGCCGCCAACTCTACGAAGAGGTGGCGAAAGCCCTCAACCTGAAGCCGGAGCAGGTGTCCCAGGTCCGGCAGATCTTCGCGAAGCAATGGAGGGACAAGGCCCAGACCGGCTGGGCGGTCCAGGCCGACGATGGCCAGTGGGGCCGCAAGTAACGGCTCACCGCGGAAGGGGGCCAGGACCCTACGCCCCCTTCCGTTTCTTCACTCCTCTCCCTTCCCTTGGTGAATAATCCAGTCCCCCCCTCGTTCTAATGAAGGAGTCGCAAAAGGGTTTCATACCTCGGATTGCAGAACAGGGTTAAGGGAGCGAGAAAATGAGAAAAACCTTGCTGGTTTTCTTGACCTTTATTTTTATGACGCCGATGCTGTCCGGCTGCTTCTGCCCCTATTATATGGACGATTGGCATGGCAGAGGCTATCGGCACGACAGGGGATATCCCGAGGACAGGCGTTACGACGATCGACGTGACGGATACCGTGATTACAGGGAACGCCGCTAAAGCTGCCCACCCTATCCAACGGCTGAACACGCCGGTGCCCGCCGACCTCGATTCAGCGTTAAAAACGCGGGACGCCGCGGGTTAGCCGCAGGGGGGTGCCGGACTTCGCGATCGACCATGCGGCGATCGTCATGCCGTCCCAAATGGCGCCTGCGCCGATGTGTGCATCGATTTCGGCAGGCGTCGCCCGAACGATCTCGAACTCCTCCGTTTCATCCGGCATTCCCCCGATATACTGCAACTCCCTCGCAACGTATACGCGGCACATCTCGTCGGTAACACCGTTGTAGGGATTGAACTCCCCGGCCAAGACCAGGCTCTTCGCGGAATATCCGGTCTCTTCCGCAAGTTCCTGCCGCGCCGTCTCATCGTGCGTTGAGCCTTCTTTCACGCTCCCGCAGGGAAATTCCAGGCTCTCCTTGTTCAGCAGGTAGCGATACTGGTTCACCAGCACCATGGTTCCATCCTCCAGAATCGGGATGACCATGGAAGAACCGTTCGTATGGACGTAATGGTACTCGCCGGATTTTCCCGACGGCAGCTCGAAAGCGTCCCGCTTATACGTCCACCAAGGGTTCCTGAAGACGATCGATTCCGAAAGCTTTTTCCAGGCTTTTATCGGCATTCGACAAACTCCTCCGTCTTTTTTCACCTATAATGTTATCCATGATTTCCAAGTCGCCTTCAACACCCGCCGAGGACAGGGAAACGGTAAGGCGCCAGATCCGCGCTCTTCTCGAGGAAAGCCCCCATAGCGCAAAAGAGATCTCCTTCTCCATCCGAAGGCCGGAAAAGGAGATCGAAAACCACCTGGAACACCTTCAAAAAAGCCTTCGCGCCGAAGGACGCCGCCTGACGCAGGTTCCCGCCGAGTGCCGGGGGTGCGGGTTCGTGTTCCGGAAACGGGAGCGGCTCAAGGCGCCGGGCCGATGTCCCCTCTGCAAGGGGGAGTCGATCTCCGACCCGTCCTTCCGCGTGGCACCTACAACGTGGTCAGCGGGCCCATCTTGACCACTTCGAATTCGTTCCCGGTCAGACGCTTCAGGGCGTTCATTTCGTCATCGTTCCACCGGGAGTCGGGTGCCCCCGACAGGAACCAGTTTCCCCCGTTGTCGGCCAAGATCATTCCATAGGTCTTCAGCGCCTGGAGGACCACGCGGGCGCCCGGCGGGAACCCCGAGATGTCGATCCCGGCCTTCAGGCGAACGCGCATCCCCATCGGAGGCAACGACGGGTCGGTGCTCGCGCTGGCGAAGTGCCGGGCCGGATAAACGTAGGCACGACGTGTCCTCGCGGCCGTGAAGCGCAACGCATGGCGGATGACTTTCCCCTCCAGCACCTCGTCGTAACGGACGAGCCCCGGGAAGATCGGCAACCCGGCGGCGTCGGCGGAAGTCCACCCGGCTGGACGAAGTGCATTCGAAGAGAGGTCGAAGATCGCCCCCGAGCCGGCGGAATATCCAGCTCCGGACGGATAGGCGGCGAAGAGCTCGTAGAGCTTCC
>MGQW01000063.1 GCA_001798885.1 Deltaproteobacteria bacterium RBG_16_64_85 | reverse complement strand
CGGCCCGTTCGGGGAGATCATGCCCCAGGAGGAGTTCTACGCTCTCTTGAAGGCGGCGACGGACGAATCCTCCTACGACCTGGTCTGGCTGGAAAGCCGGTTCCTGGCCGAAACCGTGTCGCCGGCGATCGAAAAGCATCGCCTGTGCAATTCGGGCGATCTGCTTCAAACGCTGCGTCACGGAAAGACGATGGAGAAGATCCGGAAGAAAATCGAGCAGGACCGATCGTTGCCTCTCTACCATCAGGATGTCCTGGTCGGATGTTTTCAGCGGCATCATGACGAGGACGAATCGCTGCAGGCGCTCGTGCTGATGGAAAATCTGATGACCAAGGCTTCGGCCTATCTTGCGCTCCGGCATCTGCTCGATGGCGCGAACTGCGAAGCGTCGGAGATCGATTTCCTCTTCAGCTGTTCGGAAGAGGCGGCCGGCGACCGGTACCAGCGGGGCGGCGGCAATCTGGCCCGCGCCATCGGCGAAATGGCCGGGTGCCGCAACGCCACTTCCTGTGACGTGAAATCGTTCTGCGTCGGCCCCCATTACGGCATTCTCCATGCGGCCGCTTTGGTCAAGGCGGGGCTGTTCCGGAAGGTGGCCGTCGTGGCCGGGGGATCTCTCGCCAAGCTGGGGATGAAATTCCAGGGCCATCTCGATAAAAACATGCCGGTTCTGGAAGACGTGATCGGGGGAGTGGCATTCCTGGTGACCGAAGACGACGGCTATTCCCCCGTCCTTCGGCTCGATCTTCTGGGGAAATACCCGATCGGCGCGGGAGGGTCGCAGCAGCGCATCCAGGAGAGCCTGATTCTGGAGCCGCTGAAAGCCCACGGGTTGAAATTGACGGACATCGACCGCTATGCGACCGAACTGCAGAATCCGGAGATCACGCTGCCGATCGGCCAGGATGACATCCCCCTGAAGAACTACCGGCTCATCGCGGCGTTGGCCGTTCAACAGAAGGAAATCGAAAAGTCCCAGATGAACGAATTCATCGAGAAACGGGGGCTGGTCGGCTTTGCCCCGACGCAAGGGCATATCCCCGCCGGAATCCCCTACATCGCGCATGGAATCCGGGAAATCCTGGAAGGGGGAAAAAAGCGGATCATGATCGTGGCCAAGGGAAGCCCGTTTTTGACCCGCATGACGAACTTGTCGGACGGTCTGTCCTTCGTCTTGGAAAAGAATCCGAAACCTGCGGAGGAAGAGAGAGATGCTTGAAGGGAAGAAAGTGATCGCCTTCGGGGACGGCCAGGAGATCAAGGCCGAGTCGCTGAAAAGGTGCCTGGAGGCGGCCGGGGCGCAGGTCGTGCTGGTTCGGGATGCCTGTTTCGTCTGAACGGCCGCCCTGGCGCTTGACTCGGCGAGTCAAGAAGAGATCAAGAAGGCGGCGGATGAACACGGGCCGGAGAACCTCATCGTGGTGTGGGGGGTCACCAACGAGCAATACCTCGAAGTCGGCTCCAGGACGGTCATGGAGGGCGACCCCAGCTGGTCCGGCCCTCTGGCGGGAGCAAGTCTTCACCTGAAGGTCTTTCATGTCTTTGAACCGGAAATCAAAGATCATATTCCGCAAGACGTGTATGACGAAGAGATGATGCTTCTGGAACTTGCGGTCGGCGACGAAAAGATCGGAAAAACGATTGCCATGATGGAGGGGTTCCGCGCTCAACCGGTAACCAGCTGATTCGGTTCCGTTTCGGTTGCTGCCGATGGGTGGTTGGAAGGCGACCTCCCGATGACCCCTGCGCGCTTTCTTGTGGTACCGCCCGATAACTCCAGCAGGATCGGGATGTCCCTGGCAATCCGGGCGTCTTCCGTTTTTTAGAGACTCCGGGCCACCAGGACCGTCCCGGTGCCCTCCAAGACCGCTTCGCCCGCCGGGTTGGTGACTCTTCCCTCGAGCTTCACGATCTCCCCGTTCAGTTTTGGCTTGTACGTTACATCGACCACTTCCCAAACCATCTCCAGGCGCTCTCCGGGGCGCACCGGGCCCAGGAAACGCAGGGTGAACTCGAGCCCCAGCGAAGCGCCACGCTTCGAGAAGTGAGTGGCCGTCATTCCCAGGAACCGGGACGCGGTCTGCGGACCGCAGGCGATGATCCCCTGGAAGCGGGTGGTTTTGGCGAATTCCTCGTCGTGGTGCAGGGGATTGAAGTCGCCTGCGAGCCTCGCGAACTCGGCGATCTCCTCCTTGC
Organism: Deltaproteobacteria bacterium RBG_16_64_85; assembly: GCA_001798885.1. Classification (NCBI taxonomy): domain Bacteria; class Deltaproteobacteria; species Deltaproteobacteria bacterium RBG_16_64_85. The sequence goes on along the minus strand of MGQW01000063.1, from coordinate 10,952 downwards.
TGAACCGGGCTTCGTCCTTGAAACGTTCCCCCACCTTGACCAGGTCCCCCATGCGTACCTCCACGTTGCCTCTTTGTCGGCCCGTGCTGTTTTACGATCGCACGGACCGGTCAGTATACAACCTGTGTCCCTGCTCGAAAAGGCGCGCGTCGCGGGAGAGGCCCGGAAGGAAGCCGACGGACAATGCCCGTCAACTATCGGAAAAGGATAAAATCGGGGGATCAGGGTGGGGGTGATGCGCTTCCCCTTTATGGAAGCGCTCAAGGACATCCTTCAACGCTGACTTTATCGACGAATGTGCTCCAGCCGCTGCGAGGTCCCTCGGTCGTAAAGAACTCTCGATGATATTGCAGGTTTTCCGCCCGGATCATCTTCGATGTCCGCGCGGCTTCTTCCAGCAGAGCCTTTTTTGCGATCAGCTTGTCTTGTGCATTGGGAAGGGAGGCGGCCTCCACCAAACTTAGCGCTTCACCATCCTTGAAGTGGATGGTTAGAACGTACACGCTCCCGCCGGTTGTCATCGTGATGGGATCCATCCCTTCCATCCCTCCGCAGGAAAAATTCAGTGTCACGGAAGGAACTTGGAGGTGCCGGTGATTCACCCACGCTACCGCTCTACGATTTCCCCGCCTTACGACTTCTTCCGCGAGCGCGTGAATTTCCGTTGGGCTGAGGACTCTGTGCTCCGCACCCAGGTCGTATTTCGTGGAGAGATAGACTTCTTCCGATTCGGTCCGTGGAGGAACCACCGTGGCTCCCACCTTCCGGACGGCCTGCAATGAGCGCTTCAGGTTGGCAATCTCGTGTGGGTTGTCCTCGGGAGAGCTCAGAACAAACACTTCCTGGCCGCCTGGCAGGGCGAGGAAGAACCCTTCCCCCTCGAACGTGAGTTGGTGCGCGGAACGGAAGATAAACGTGTGTGTGATTCCTTCGGACTGATAAAGCGGATCGATCGGTAGCCGTTGGACCTGTCCCCGAGGTGCCTGGTGCCCACAGGCACACAAAACCATCAAGATCGGGACACCGAGAATCCATTTCATCCGATTCATCACATCTGCCCTGTGCCGATCCCGCCGTAGACTATGCCAAATCCTGCCCGCCTTCGGCGCGATACGCCGGTAGGCGCGTCTTCAATCATAGTCGGCCATTTCTTTTCACTCCAAAGATACTTCGATCCAGCGAAAATCTGCCCGGGCCTGAAAACACAAGGAATAGAGCAATCAACAGGTAGACCAACGCGGGTTCGTAAGAGCGTCCGCCCGAGAGATTAACGAACGGGTCCCCCAGAACAAACCGATGCATATAGACGGCAACCACCATGGTGCAGCCGATCCCGAATGCCCCCAAGCGAGTCAGAAATCCTGAAATCAGCGCGAAGCCGCCGCCAAACTCGGAAATGGCAGCCAGCGCCTGAAATATTCCGGGGATCGACGACTCTTTCCCCATCCAATTCAAGGGATTCTGAATCTTCCCCCATCCGTGGAGCACGAATGCGTACCCGCACACCAGTCGAATAAGGAGAAGGATTAAATCCACTGTGACCGGCTGATTCCGTATGGCAAATATTTTTCTCATGTCTGTTCTCCATAGGTTGTCAAAATCTGCCGGGAAGTTTCTCTTTTTCGCGGCCCGCCAAGAGGGCGCTTCACCCCTGAGAGCCCTGCGCTGTCACAAGATCCAGTTCGGACCGACACTTCCCTCGACCGGTGGCAAGGTGCCTGATACCGACAATTTTCGGAAACAGGAGGCCCGAAGGGGAAACGGTGAGGCAATGGGGATCGCTTGCCCTGTGCCCGCTCCGTTCGGTTCATGACTTCATGGCGGCGGTCTTTTGCGCCACCTCGCGCAGCATCTCCACCGGGACGGCGCCCTCGAGGACCCACCGGCCGTCGATGATGAAGGTGGGGATCCCTGTGATGCGGTTCCTTGTCGCGGCCTCATGGTCGCGGGCCAACCGTTCCTCGTAGGTTACGTCGGACCACGCCTGTTCGATCCGTCCGGCGGGGACGCCCGCCGCCTGCGCCACGTCCTGGAGAACCTGCGGGTCCCCGATATTCCTCCCCTCGGTGAAGTAGGCACGGAACAGCCCCTCGTTGAGCGCCTCGAAAACCTCCGGCCCCTCTTCCTTCGCCGCCTCCGCGAGGAGGAGGGCCTTGTGGGAGTTCGTCGTGAAGGTCCTTTCGGAGAAAACGATCCCCTCCGCCTTCCCCATCCGGTCGAGGTTCTCGATCATCCGGGCCCACTGCTCGGGGGGGTAGCCCAGCTCGGAAACGGGCCTGCCCTTCGCCGGGGTCTCCGGGTGGATCTCCAGGAACCGGCGCTCCACGCGCACGTCGAATTCCTCGCCGAGACGGGCGAGACGCCTCTCGCCCACATAACAAAACGGTCAGATGTAGTCGGTGAACACCGTCACCGGCAGCACAGGTTTTCTTCCTGCGGCCATGGTCGTCGGACCTCCTCGTTCGCGATTCGGTTCATCCACCAGTTCGAAGCCCGCCGGGGGGGTATAGTTTCGGTCTGGTCATCCGGTAGAATGAGATTCGGATCATAATGTCCGCATAAATATTTCTGGGGGAGGCCGATGTCCAGGAACAGGATCGCGGAATCCATCCGTCTCAAACACGCGACGGTGGGACGGATCGATATTTCCGCACGCGTTTACACGAGGAAGGCTCTGGGGAAAGATCTGATTTCCTTTACCGTTCCGTACGCCATGTTTCTGGAGATGGAGGAGAACGTGGAGGGAAGTTTTATGACAAGAACAAAATGGCGGAAGCCGATGTCTTTTCCATGAGCGGTGTGGTAAAGTAAAGAAGTACGTAAACGTCCGCATTCCAAGAGATCCCGAGATATCGTGCTCATGACCTCTTTTGCGGCTCAGATGCCTTAAAGGAGGACTTATGGGCAAGAAACTGTACGTTGGAAATCTTCCGTTTTCCGCGACGGAGGATTCTCTGAGAGAGGCGTTTTTGCAGTTCGGCACGGTGGAGTCGGTGAACATCATCACGGACAGGGACACGGGCCAGAGCAAGGGGTTCGGTTTCCTGGAGCTGGCGACCCAACAGGAGGCGGCCAGCGCGATCACCAAGATGAACGGTTCCGAAATGGACGGGCGGACGCTCAAGGTGTCGGAGGCCCAGGCAAAGGTGCCACGCGAAGGCTCGGGACCGGGTCGGGGTCAATACGGGGGTTTCCGCCGGTAGCCAGAAAACACCCCTTCGGTAGGTATCAAACAAGGGCCACGGGGGAAACCCCATGGCCCTTTCTTCTACTCGATGCGCTGGGGCTTCAGGATTGACAGGTCCGGACCATAGAAACCCGCCCGATGGAAACGGCCCGCCGGGGGGAAACCCAGGCGGGCCGCTAATGGGTCCCGAGCGATGGATGCGTGCGGTTACCTGTAGTCCGGCATCTCGTCGAACTGCAGGTACCGGTAGATCTTCTCCTTGTTCGGCTCGATCTTCTCCTTATAGACCTGGAGGTACTCGGCCGGCTGGGGCAGTCTTCCCAGCACTGCGGTGAGCGCCCCGAGCTCAGCGGATCCCAGGTACACGCGTGCGCCGTCTCCCATCCGGTCGTCGAAGTTGCGTGTGGAGGTGGAGAAGACGTTGGACTTTTCCGGCACGCGCGCCTGGTTCCCCATGCAGAGGGAACACCCGGGGATCTCGATGCGGGCGCCCATGGCGCTGTAGACGGAGAAGTAGGCCTCGTCCTTTAACTGCTGCTGGTCCATCCGGGTCGGCGGGCAGATCCAGGTGCGGACGTCGGGATTGAACCTCTTTCCCCGCCAGATCTCGCCGGAAGCGCGGAAGTGGCCGATGTTGACCATGCAGGAGCCGATGAAGACGTCCTGGATCGCGTCGCCCGCGACCTCGGAGAGCAGCTTCACGTCGTCGGGGTCGTTCGGGCACGCAAGGATCGGCTCGGTAATCTCCGCCAGGTCGATCTCGATGACCGCGGCGTACTGCGCGCCCTTGTCCGCCTTGAGGAGCGATGGCTTCTTGAGCCACTTCTCCACGGCCTTGATGCGGTTTTCAAGCGTCCGGGCGTCGGAGTAGCCGTCGGCGATCAACTTCTTCATGAGCGCCACGTTGGAGCGCAGGAACGCAGCGACCGGCTTCTCGGAGAGTTGGATGCATCCGGCGGCCGCGGACCGTTCGGCGGCGGCGTCGGTCAGCTCGAACGCCTGCTCGACGGTCAGGTCGGGCAGCCCCTCCATCTCCAGGATGCGGCCGTTGAAGACGTTGACCTTGTTCTTCTTGGGGACGGTCAGGAGCCCTTTCTTGATGGCGTAGTACGGAATGGCGTTGACGACGTCGCGCAGCGTGATGCCGGGGTTGAGCTTCCCCGTGAAGCGGACCAGCACCGACTCGGGCATGTCGAGCGGCATGAAACCCAGGGCCCCTGCGAAGGCGACGAGGCCGGAACCGGCCGGGAAGGAAATGCCGATGGGGAATCGGGTGTGGGAGTCGCCGCCGGTGCCGACCGTGTCGGGCAGCAGCAGGCGGTTCAGCCACGTATGGATGACGCCGTCGCCGGGGCGAAGCGCCACCCCCCCGCGGAAGGAGACGAAGCCGGGCAGGCTCTTGTGCATCTTCACGTCGGCCGCCTTCGGATAGGCAGCAGTGTGGCAGAACGACTGCATGAACATGGGTGCCTGGAACTTGAGGCAGGCCAGCTCCTTCAGCTCGTCGGCCGTCATCGGGCCGGTGGTGTCCTGGGAGCCGACCGTGGCCATCCTGGGCGTGCAGGCGGTGCCGGGGAGGACGCCCGGCAGACCGCACGCGGCGCCGACGATCTTCTGGGCCAGCGAGTACGCCTGGTCCTTCTTCGGGACCGGGTTGTCCGGCAGCGTGAAGACCGTGGACGGCTTCATGCCGAGCGCCTTGCGCGCCTTTGCGGTGAGCGCCCGGCCGATGATCAGCGGGATGCGGCCGCCGGCCCGGAATTCGTCGGCCAGCGTGTTGGGGGAGAGGGTGAACTTCGACAGCTCCTTCCCGCTCTCGTCGGAGATGACGCCATTCCTGGTGTCGATGACGATCACGTCGCCCGTCTTCATCCCGGTCACGTCGGCCTTGATCGGCAGCGCGCCGGAGTCCTGGGCGGTGTTGAAGAAGATCGGGGCGATGACGCCGCCGATGATCACCCCGCGCGTCTTCTTGTTGGGCACGCCCGGGATCTCCTCGCCGATGTGCCACAAGAGGCTGTTGCAGGCGGACTTGCGGGAGGAGCCGGTGCCGACCACGTCGCCCGCAAATGCGACCGGGTTGCCCTCCCTGCGGAACGAGGCGATGGTGTCGAGCCCGCCCTTGAAGCGCGTCTTGCCCATGGCCAGTGCGTGCTGCGGGATGTCGGGACGGCTCCATGCGTCGCCGGCCGGGGAGAGATCGTCCGTGTTGATCTCGCCGTCGACCTTGAAGACCTTGACCTTGATCGTGTCGGGGACGCTCGGGCGCGAGGTGAACCACCCGGCCTCCGCCCACGATTTGAGGACCTGGACCGCCGCCGGGTTCTTCGCCTTGGCCATCGCCGCCACATCGTCGAACGCGTCGTACACCAGCGTGATGCCGGAAAGCGCCCTTGCGGCGTCGTCGGCCAGCTTCTTGTTCTTGAGGGCTGCGACCAGCGGGGCCACGTTGTAGCCGCCCAGCATGGTTCCCAGGATCGCAACGGCATCCTTCGGGGTGAGCAGCGGGGATTTCACCTTGCCGGAGACGATGCCCGCCAGGAACTCGGCCTTCACCTTGGCGGCCGGGTCGACCCCGGGGGACACGCGCTCCTTGAGCAGGGTCAGGAGGAAATTCTCCTGGCCCTTGGGCGGCTTTTGCAGCAGTTTGCACAAGCCGGCGGTTTGTTCCGGATTGAGCGGCAGCGGAGGGATGCCCAGTTTGGCGCGTTCCTTCTCTTCCTGAAGATACGCTTCGATCATATCCTCCCCCTTGTCGAGAATGTGAAATCCGTTGTGCCGGTGGATAGGGTGACTCCCGTTGCCTTTCGAGGAAAGACGGCGCCTCACGCAATCACTTCCATTCTACCCGATTCCGGGGCGAATTTGGATGTCAAGATAAGCCGGGAGGCGCTCACCGGTTGGTGTGCCAAACAAGTTCCCTCAGGCGGCGTTTTCGTTTACTATCTCCGTGATCTTTGTCCTCGCGATCTCCAGAGGACGCTATCCCGGAGTGGCCTGATGCCAAGGCGAGACGACATCCATAAAATCCTTATCATAGGGTCCGGCCCGATCATCATCGGGCAGGCCTGCGAGTTCGATTACTCCGGCACCCAGGCGTGCAAGGCCCTCAAGAAGCTCGGCTACAAGATCGTCCTCGTCAACTCCAACCCGGCCACCATCATGACCGACCCGACGATGGCCGACGTAACTTACATCGAGCCGCTCAACGTGGCCTCCCTGACCGAGATCATCGAGAAGGAGCGACCCGACGCGCTGCTCCCCAACCTCGGCGGCCAGACGGGGTTGAACCTTTCCTCCGCGCTGGCGCAGGAGGGCGTTCTCGAAAAGTACGGAGTCAAGGTGATCGGCGTCAACGTCGACGCGATCAAGCGCGGCGAGGACCGCCAGGAGTTCAAGAACACGATGTCCCGCCTCGGGCTGGAGATGCCGCGGAGCGACATCGCGCACAATCTCGAGGAAGCCGAAGCCGTCGTCAGGAAGATCGGCTTTCCCGTCGTGATCCGGCCGGCCTACACGCTGGGCGGAACCGGCGGCGGATTCGTATACAACATGGAGGAGTTCCGGACGATCGTGGCCCGCGGGCTCTCGATGAGCCTGGTCGGGCAGGTCCTCGTGGAGGAGTCCGTCCTGGGTTGGGAGGAGCTCGAGCTGGAGGTCGTCCGCGACGCCAAGGGACAGAAGATCACCGTCTGCTTCATCGAAAACGTCGACGCCATGGGCGTCCACACAGGGGACTCCTACTGCACCGCGCCGATGCTGACCATCGCCCCGGAGCTCCAGGAGCGGCTCCAGAAGCACTCCTACGACATCGTCGACGCCATTGAGGTGATCGGGGGGACGAACATCCAGTTCGCGCACGATCCGTCGTCGGGACGCGTGGTGGTCATCGAGATCAACCCGCGCACCTCCCGCTCGTCGGCCCTCGCCTCCAAGGCGACCGGGTTCCCGATCGCCTTCGTGTCGTCGTTGCTCGCCTGCGGGCTGACCCTCGACGAAATCCCCTACTGGCGCGAGGGGACCCTGGAGAAATACACCCCGTGGGGGGACTACGTCGTAGTCAAGTTCGCCCGCTGGGCCTTCGAGAAATTCAAGGGAGTGCAGGACAAGCTGGGGACGCAGATGCGGGCCGTGGGCGAGGTGATGAGCATAGGGAAGACCTACAAGGAGGCGTTCCAGAAGTCGATACGCTCCCTCGAGATCGGCCGGTACGGCCTGGGCTTCGCGAAGGATTTCCACAACAAGCCGCTTCCCGATCTCATGCGCATGCTCTTCGAGCCGACGAGCGAGCGCCAGTTCCTGATGTACGAGGCGATCCGCAAGGGGGCGACGACGGAGGAGCTCTACGCAAGGACGCACATCAAGCCGTGGTTCATCGAACAGATGAGGGAGCTCGTAGCGCTCGAGGAGCGTCTGCTCCAGCACAAGGGGGGCCTTCCACCGGACGACCTGCTCGCCCGTGCGAAGAAGGACGGCTTTGCGGACAAATACCTGTCCAAGATCCTGGGCGTCCCCGAGGCGGCTGTACGGGAGCGCAGGACCGCCCTGGGCGTCGTCGAGGCGTGGGACGCCGTTCCGGTGAGCGGAGTGGAGAGCGCCGCCTACTACTATTCGACCTACAACTCCCCCGACCGGGTGGAAACGAGCGGCCGGCGCAAGGTCCTCGTACTGGGCGGCGGGCCGAACCGGATCGGACAGGGGATCGAGTTCGACTACTGCTGCGTCCATGCCGCCTACGCCTTGCGCGAAGCGGGATTCGAGTCGATCATGATCAACTGCAACCCGGAGACCGTCTCGACGGACTACGACACCTCGGACAAGCTCTACTTCGAGCCGCTCACGGTGGAGGACGTGCTCGCGATCTACGAAAAAGAGAAGCCGGAGGGGGTCATCGTGCAATTCGGGGGCCAGACGCCGCTGAACATCGCCGCCGAGCTGGAGGCCGCCGGGGTCCGGATCCTCGGGACGAAGCCGGCGATGATCGATCTCGCAGAGGACCGCGACAGGTTCCGGAAGATCATCGCGCAGCTCGGGATTCCCCAGCCCGAATCGGGGATGGCGAGCACGTTGGACGAGGCGATCGCCATCGCCGCCCGGATCGGCTACCCCCTGATGGTCCGCCCGTCCTATGTCCTGGGCGGGCGCGCCATGGAAAAGGTCCACGACGAGGAGATGCTCCGGGAATACGTCGCGAAGGCGGTCGAGATCTCGCCCGAGCGTCCCATCCTGATCGACCGGTTCCTGGAGAACGCCATCGAAGCGGAGGCGGACGCCATCTCCGACGGGACCGACGCGTTCGTCCCTGCGGTGATGGAGCACATCGAGCTCGCCGGGGTCCACTCCGGAGACTCGGCCTGCTCGATCCCGCCGGTCAGCATTCCTCCGAAGCACGTCGACACGATCGAGGAATACACCCGGAAGATCGCGGTGGCGCTCGGAGTGGTGGGACTCATGAACGTCCAGTACGCCATCGCAGACGACACGGTCTACATCCTCGAGGCCAACCCGAGGGCGAGCCGCACGGTCCCGATCGTGAGCAAGGTCTGCAACATCCCGATGGCGCGGCTGGCCACCCAGGTCATGCTCGGGAAGAAGCTGCGCGACCTTTCGCTTTCACGCCGTCCCATCCCCCATTTCGGGGTCAAGGAGGCCGTCTTCCCGTTCAACATGTTTCCGGAGGTCGACCCGGTCCTTGGGCCGGAGATGCGCTCCACCGGCGAGGTCCTCGGGATGTCCGGGTCGTACGGGGAGGCCTTCTTCAAGGCGCAGGTCGCGGCCTCGCAGATGCTGCCGCTGGAGGGGACGGTCCTGATCACCGTTTCCGAGCGGGACCGGCCGGGGGCGCTCGAGGCGGCCAGGAGATTCGAAAAGCTCGGGTTCTTCATCGTTGCGACCGACGGGACGAGGAAGTTCCTCGAGGAGAACGGCGTGGTGGCCAGGCCGATCCTGAAGATGCACGAGGGACGTCCCAACATCGCCGACGCGATCCGGAACGGGGAGATCCAGCTGGTCGTCAACACGCCGGTGGGGAAAGTCAGCGCCCACGACGACTCCTACATCCGGAAGGCGGCCATCAAGCACAAGGTCCCCTACATTACGACGACTGCCGCGGCGGTCGCCACCGCCAAGGGGATCGCGGCGCACCGCAGCGGGGGGAGCCCGGTTAAGAGCCTCCAGCAGTTCCACGCGGGAATCGGAGGCTGAATACCTGTCCCTGAAGAAACGGTATTCGTCGGAGTTGGAGTGAACCTCTCCCGATAGACCGCCAAGCATTCCGGAATCGGACCCCTTTTGCGGCGTTCATCATTCGTGTGGAAGACAGACCCCCGCGGAGAGCTCGCGGACGAACGAAGCCATCGTCGAAAGCGTCCGTTCGCGCTGGTCACGGTGCGGACTGTGACCGGACCGCTCGAGGATACAACGCCGGACCGGCCCGCCGCATTGCCGCTCGATCGCATCGACTTGACGAAGGGTCCCGTACGGATCGTCCAAGCCCTGCACCACGAGCACCGGGACCGTGATGGCGGGCAGACAATCCTCGATGTTCCAGGCACGAAAACCGGGATCGAGCCAGGCCTGGTTCCAGCCCCAGAAGGCGCAGTCGACGTTTCCGCCATGGTAACGCTCGAGCTTTGCCCGTAGATCGCCGAGAAGGTACTCATCCCGAGCGTGCTCGATGGCACGCAGGGTGACCTCTTCGCAGAACACGTGCGGCGCCTCGAGCAGCAGGCCGCACACTCGCGGCGAGGCCCGCTGCGTCGAAGAGTGAAGCAGCGCGATGGAGCCCCCGTCGCTTTGCCCGACGAGAAAGGCCTTGCGGACGCCCGTCGCGTCGAGGACCTCGGGGAGGAGGATGAAGCCCTCGTCCTGCATATAGGTGAGTGGTCGAGGAAGCGGGACGGGATCGGAGCCGCCGTATCCGACACGGCTGTAGACGAGCGCGCCGCATCCGGTCTCGCGGGCAAGCGCCGCGGGAAAGTCACGCCATGTCGCGGCGCACCCGATTCCATCGTGCAGAAAGACGAGCGTGGGTGCATCTCCCGGTCCTGGGCCATGCCAGATGAACTCGAGTCGGTTGCCGCCTGCGACCAAGGGGATCATCGATCTGCCTCCTCTTGTTTTAGAGGATGCCGGTCAGGGGATCTCGGGTACCAGGATCCGAAAGACGGCGGGAGGTAGTACCTGGTCGGCAGGGCGACAGAACGGAAAACCCCTCTGAGCAACAACAAATCCGAACTAGCGGAAAAGTAAAAGTGACACAAGGGCGCCGCCAAGCACGATCCAGATAGTGTCAATCTTGACGAATCGCTGCACCGCAAAAGCGGCCGTGGCCATTGCAAGGGTAGAAATATCGACCAGAGTATCGACGCCAAGTTGGATCAGGACGACTACGAGAGTACCGATAAATGCCGCAACGATACCTCCGATTACCTGTTTGACGTAGCCCACCTGGCCGGCTTTGGCGTATGGCGCAGCGACGATCGTCGTCATGGCCCAGGCGGGAAAGTACATGTTCACCATTCCTGCCAGAGCTCCCGCAACACCGGCCACCTTGTACCCTATGAACGTGCCGATAATCGTCACCGGGCCGGGGGTAATCAGGCTCATGGCCAACGCGACGGCAAACTGCTGGTTGGTCAACCAGGCGAATTGGTTGACCACAGCGTCCTGTATGAAAGGAAGCATGGCATAACCGCTGCCGAAAACCAGCGCTCCGATCCGCAGGAACCTGGCGCCCATTTGCATCAACTCGGGGCGCAGGCGA
>MGQW01000062.1 GCA_001798885.1 Deltaproteobacteria bacterium RBG_16_64_85 | reverse complement strand
TTCCCTGGGTCGGGGCGTAGCGCAGCCTGGTAGCGCACTTGCATGGGGTGCAAGGGGTCGCTGGTTCAAGTCCAGTCGCCCCGACCAACTTTTTCCCGGTTAGACCCTCCTGGACGGCCTTGAAGAAATCTCCGCCCAACATCCTGGTGTGCAACGATGATGGAGTGCGCTCGGAAGGGATTGTCGCGCTCGCGGATGCGCTGCGCGAGCTGGGCACGGTGTATGTCGTCGCGCCAGACCGTGAACAAAGCGCGGCCAGCCACGCCCTGACCCTTTCTCACCCGCTCCGGATCGAGAAGATCGGCAACCGGGTATACGCCGTGGACGGTACTCCCACCGACTGCGTAAATCTTGCGGTGAACGGCATCCTGCGGAAGAAGAAGATCGCCCTCGTGGCCTCCGGAATCAACAAGGGGGCGAACCTGGGGGATGACATCACCTACTCGGGGACCGTGTCGGCGGCGATGGAGGGAACGATCCTGGGGATCCCTTCGATCGCGGTTTCGCTCGCGTCCCGCAACCATTTCCGGTTCGACGCCGCGGCGGAATTCGCCCTGCAGGCCGCGCGAAAGGTTCTGCGGCACGGCCTGCCCAAGGACACTCTCCTGAACATCAACTTCCCCGATCTCCCTGCGGAAGAGGTCCGGGGAGTGCGGATCACCTGCCAGGGAAAGCGCATTTACGAAGACTCCATCGTGGAGAAGCGGGACCCGCGGGGAAGAAAGTATTACTGGATCGGGGGGGACAGCCTCCGGAGCGAAGAGATGCCAGGGTCCGACCTGGAGGCCGTGGAGCAGAACTGGATCTCGGTGACCCCCGTCCATCTCGATTTCACCAATTACGCTTCCATGCGGGTCCTCCGCCGATGGAAATGGTGAGCGAGTCCTTCGCCCTTCTTCGCCATCGCATGGTGGTGGAGCAGATCAAGGCCCGCGGAATCCGCGACGAACGGATCCTCGCCGCCATGGAGGATGTTCCCCGGCACCGTTTCGTTCCTCCACACCTTGCCACCAGGGCGTATGAAGACGGCCCTCTTCCCATCGGCGAGGGACAAACGATCTCCCAGCCGTACATCGTTGCGGAGATGACTCAAGCCCTGCGCCTGACGGGGGCGGAAAAAGTGCTGGAAATCGGAACCGGATCGGGATACCAGACGGCCATCCTTTGCCGTCTGACGCGGGAGGTGGTCAGCATCGAGCGGTTTTCCGTCTTTTCCGCTTCGGCGGAAGGGGTTCTCCGGGAACTGGGCCTGGAAAACGTTCGCTTCCGCGTGGGGGACGGAACGATGGGTGTTCCCGAAGAGGCTCCCTTCGATCGGATTCTGGTCACTGCCGCTGCGCCCAGGGTCCCGGTTCCGCTGTTCGAGCAGCTCGGCGAAGGCGGCATACTGGTGATTCCCATCGGGGGGAGATGGGAGCAGGATCTCGTCCAGGTGTACAAAAAATCCGGAAAAGCCATAAAAGAGTTCCTCGGCGGATGCCGTTTCGTTCCTCTCGTCGGGCGATGCGGGTTCGCCGAATAACCCGCCTGGCCGTCTTCCCCTGGGTGGTCGCGTTCCTTCTTGCCGGATGCGCGGCGGGACGGGTCGTCCATCCACGCACGGAGCCAGGAGGGACCGTTTACCGCAACTTCCAATGGCCGGTCTCGGGAACAGTGGCATCGGGTTTTGGCGGAAGGGGGAGCCGACAGCACAACGGGATCGACATTCTCGCGACGGAAGGGAAGCCGGTTCGCGCGGCGGAAACCGGAGTCGTCGTATACGCCGGCGACGGAATGCGGGGATTCGGAAACACGGCCGTGCTGGACCACGGGGGAGGAACGACGACGCTATACGGACATTTAAAGGAGATTCATGTAAAATCGGGCGATATCGTCGCGGCCGGATCGGTGATCGGCGCTGTCGGCAGAACCGGGAACGCCACGACCTCCCATCTCCATTTCGAACTGCGCATGGAGGGCAAGTCAGTAGACCCCTTGAATTTTCTTCAAAGGACGAACGAGCCCCGATGAAAGCGCTCAAAAAACGGATACGGAACATCCAGGACTTTCCCCAAAAGGGGATCCAGTTCAAGGACATCACGACGCTCTTGTCGGATCCCGCCTCGTTTCAGCGGGCCATCGATCTTTTGGCCCACCGGCATTTCGCCAAAGGCGTCGAAGCGGTCGTCGGCGTGGAAGCCAGGGGTTTCGTCATGGGGGCTGCGATGGCGTACAAGCTCGGCATCGGAGTCATCCTGGTGCGAAAGCATGGGAAGCTGCCCTACAAGACGGTCTCCGCTATCTATGACCTGGAATACGGCAAGGACCGGCTGGAGATCCACGAAGACGCCGTACGCCCGGGGATGCGGGTGATCGTGGCGGACGACGTCCTTGCCACCGGCGGGACAATGGCGGCCGTGGTGGGACTGCTGGAACGACTCGGGGCGGAAATCGTCGAGTGCTGCTTTCTCGCAGAGCTGACCGGCCTGAAAGGCAGGGACAAATTGAAAGGGCAGAAGGTGTTTTCCCTGCTAAAATTTACCGAATAGGGAAGCGGACAGAACGGTCGAAACGGAGCCCCCGTAGCTCAGGCGGACAGAGCAGCGGTTTCCTAAACCGCGTGCCGGGTGTTCGAGTCACCCCGGGGGCGCCAGCTTCTTCTGCTCCCTGCCGAGGAACCTCTCGACGTCTTTCCGCCGGAAACGCCACTGGCTGCCGCTCTTGTATCCTTTGAGGACCCCTTTGCGGGCAAGGTCGTTCACGGCGTCGGGGCTCATGTCGAGCAGAATCGCCAGATCACGTGTTTTAAGGATGCTGGGCATCGTTTCCACGTACAGGAGCTCCCGCATTAGCCTTTGTGCCTTATTACGCCGGGAAAATAACATACCGTTATAAAAATGTAAAGGAAATGATGTGTTGAGGGTTTTTCTCTATTCTATCGCTGGGATACTGATCCTGCTCCTGGATAGTATCCTTCTCCGTGATCTTCCGGCGCAATTGGCTATTTTTCACACGGGAGAGGAGGGGTGGATTCTTCTGGGGGGAGCGTTGGCCTATCTGATCGCACACGTGTTCCTTCGGAAGCCGGAGCGGATGTACCTCTGGGCACATGAGTTTTCCCACCTGATCGTCGCCAAGCTGTTCTTCAGGAAGGTCCATTCTTTCCACATTACTTCACGGGACGGCGGGAAGGTCGTGATCGACCGTACGAACGTGGTGATCGATCTTGCGCCCTATGTTTTTCCCCTGTACGGCATGGCGGCTTGTGCCGCCGCTGTTTTTCTCAAGAGCTTGTCACCTTGGGTACCGGACCTGTACCTGGCGCTGGCTTCGTTCCTCTTCACGATGCACGTACTTTTTTCCGCGGAAGGGTTCATCAAGGGGCAGCCGGACGTGAAACGGAACGGGCGCCTTTTCTCCGGAGCGGTCGTCCTGCTCTGCCTTCTGTTATGGGTTCCCTGCTTGCTGGCGCCGGGCGCGGCCTCCGGATGGAAGGGGGCGGTCGCCACGTATCGCGGGTGGTTTATCGCGGCCCATCTGACCGCGCGCAGGCTGGTTCTTTACGGGTTGTCCTTTTTTTAGGCGGGCCCCCCCGCATCTCCGCTCTTTTTCCCTGTCTTCCTAAACTTTTATAGGGATTTGGCGTAATATTTAGGAGATGACTAAGAGGTATCGTCAACCGTGAAGATATCCGTCTGGAAGAGGCTGAAGGCTCCCGGTCGAAAGAGCGACCTCATCCTGGCCGCATTTCTCCTTCTGCATTTCATTTCCTATGAATTTTCCAACCGCTCCTTAAGCGAGGCTATCGAGCACCTCATCTCCGCGATCTTTTTTCTCTGGGTGTATCTGAGTTATCTCAAGCCGGCCGACTATGCCGCGGATCTGATCTCCGATACCTTGCAGAGGCACGGAGACGCAATTCCCCCGACGTCCGATCCTCTCTTGGTCGCCGAGACCGCGAGGGACCGGATGGACCGGTATTCCACCGAGCTGTCCAAAAAGAGGATTGAACAGCAGGCGATGATGGACAAACGCCTGGAAGACCAGACGAAAGCCAACCAGGACCTGCTCACCCATCACCGATACACCAAGAAAATGCTCCAGTCCTTACGTACCGAAGAAGTTTTCGAAACCCTCGTGAAAGGGGTCCGGGACGGACTCGGCTTTCATGGCGCGGCATTGGGGGTGATCGACCGGGAGGGGTATCTCGTGTTCCATGAAGACGCCGATCCGGATGGAGGAGCGCTGATCCGGATCCCCGGCTGGAACGGGAATTCCCTCCTGGCCCGCACGATCTGGAGCGGAAATTATCTCCTGTACCCGTCCCTGAATGAGCACACCCACGTTCTTGAGGACCGTACCCTGCTCGGTGAGGGGACCTCCTTTCTCCTCCCGTTGATACGGAAGCATGGAAGGAAATGCTCGGAGGTGAAGAGCTGCGGCAATGTCGACTGCTCCTCCTACCTCTCCAGTAACCCCCGTTGCTGGGTCGATCACAGTGAAGATTGCACCGGTAACAGCCACGTCCCGCCGGAAGAGAGGAAAAGGGCCTGCGTCCAGTGCGAGATGTTCTTGCCGATCTCCCTGCTGGTTCTCCGCAGCCGGCCCGAGTCGCGGAAAATATCGCGGGAAACCATCGTCCCGGTGGTGACCCTCGCCAACGAGGCGTCCATGGCGCTCGAGATGGTGGAACTGCACGAAAACCTGCGGAAGATGTCGATCACCGACGGGTTGACGGGGCTTTTCAACCACCGGGAATTCTACCAGCAGCTTCGGCGGGAGCTGGAGAGGGCGAGGCGTTACCGCCATACGGTCTCGCTCCTTATCATTGACGTTGACAATTTCAAGAGATACAATGATAAGTTTGGCCATTTGGCGGGGGATCTTGCGTTGAGGAAGATCTCCGACCTGCTGCGCCACTGCGCGCGCACGACCGACATCGTCGCCCGTTACGGAGGCGAGGAATTCGCGGTGATACTCCCGGAATCGACCTCCTCCGGCGCCCTGATGCTGGCCGAGCGCATCAAGACCGAAGTCGCGATCCACAATTTCCTTCCTCAGGTCCCCGGGGAAGTCCATCTGACCGTGAGCATCGGGATCTACACCGCGGAAGAGGGAGCGGTCACGGAGGACCAGATCGTCAGTTACGCTGACCAGGCCGCTTACAGCGCCAAGGATGCAGGAAAGAACTGCGTCGTCGTGAAGACCCATGCTTGACCGGAAGGGGCTGGAGATCCTCGAGGAGGAGCGCCTGGCGAAGTACGCCGTCAAGAGCGGACAGTCCCGCGGCCGAAAAACCCCCGAGCCCGAGGATCCGTTCCGATCCGTCTTCCAGCGCGACCGGGACCGGGTCATCCATTCCGCCGCCTTCCGGCGGCTCGAGTACAAGACGCAGGTGTTCGTCAACCATGAAGGCGACCACTACCGAACCCGCCTCACGCACACCATCGAGGTTTCGCAGATCGCGCGATCGATTTCCCGCGCACTGAGGCTGAACGAGGACCTGACCGAGGCGATCGTGCTGGCCCACGACCTGGGACACACCCCCTTCGGACACGCCGGGGAACGGGTGATGGCCGAGCTGATGGAAGGGGAGGGGGGATTCGAGCACAACCTGCAGAGCCTTCGCGTAGTCGACGTCCTGGAGAAGCGATACCCCAGGTTCGACGGCCTGAACCTCTGCTTCGAGGTCCGCGAGGGGATCTGCAAGCACAGCTCGGACTACGACCATCCGCCGGACATCTCCGAATTCGGATCCCCCGGGTATCCCTGCCTCGAAGCGCAGGTAGCCGACATCGCCGACGAGATCGCCTACTGCAATCACGACGTGGAGGACGGCCTCCGGTCGGGGATGCTCACTTCCTCATCACTCGAATCGGTCGAGCTCTGGCGTGAAGCGCTGAAAAGCGTTCTGGAAATAGATCAAGTAAAAGATGAGGATATATTGAATTCGAGAACGATATCATTTATGATATCGTCTCTTACCAAGAACCTGATCCGGACGACTTTCGACCGTTTGATGGAAAACAGCATCGGGTCGCCGGAAGATGGGCGGAAATGCAGGGTAAAATGCGTTTCCTTCGACTCCGTGCTTGCCGGCAGGAAAAGGGAACTGAAAGAATTTCTCTTAAGGGAAATGTACGGGAACTACCGGGTGATCCGCATGGAGGAAAAAGCGCGCCGCATCATCGGAGATCTTTTCGGCGCCTACTGCAACCGTCCCGAACAGCTCCCCCCGCACATCTTCTCGCGCGTGAAGACCGAAGGGATCAAGAGGGTCGTCTGCGACTATATCGCCGGCATGACCGACCGTTATGCCATGGAAGAGTACCGGAAGCTCTTCGACCCGCTGGCAAGAGTCTAGGAGCGGGAATGACCGGTAAAGATGAATTCGATAACCGCTTCAAGAAGGCCATCGAGAGGAATTTTGATGAAAGTGCCGGAATCTACGATGCTTTCGAGGAAAAGCACCATCTCTTCGAGACTCTTTCAAACCGGCTTTGCGAGCTGATCGCCCCGTCCGTGCCGGAAAGGGTGCTGGATGTCGGGTGCGGAACGGGCATCTCCACGCTTGCGCTATACAAGGCAATTCCCCGGTCACCCATTGTCTATGCGATCGACATCTCCGATGCGATGCTCGTTCGGGCAAGGGAACGCTGCAAGGGGTTGCCCGGCATCTATCTCGTCCGCGGCGACGCCGAGCAGTTGTCCTCCTATTTTCAAGAAAAGTTCGACGCCGTGTTTTACACCGCATCGATTTTTCTCATCCCAAAATTCGGCGATTCGATCATACAGGCGTGCAGCCTGATCACTGCCGGGGGAGTCCTGGCGATCAGCTTTTATGTTGGACTGTTCGACGACGAGCAACAGGACGCAATTCCACTTGTCTTTCCCGGCATGAAGTACCAGTACGGCGCGGTGGCGTATCCGGAGCTCCTGGAATGTCTATCTGCGCAAAAAGCGTTCCGCAGCACGGAGGTCGATTTCCACTTCGAGATCAGCCGGGAGTTCCTGTTCGACTTTCTGAGTATCCCGGCGCAGTCCGCTGGACTGTTTCCAAAGATTCCTTACATCCAGCGGATCCCGATGGTCCGTGATTTTTGCGACAAGCTGGCGACGGAGGTGAGCCCGCTGTTCATGGGCTGGAAATTCGTGATTTCACGGAAGCGGTAGTTTT
>MGQW01000061.1 GCA_001798885.1 Deltaproteobacteria bacterium RBG_16_64_85 | reverse complement strand
CGGGGCACTCGAGGTCGCACGGATCGATGTGGGTCACCACGTGCGCCTTCCCCAAGGCCTGCTGGACCTCCTTTTCCAGGTGATCTGCGACCCGGTGGGCGTCTTCGAGCTTGTACTCCCGGCAGACGACGACGTGGAAATCGACGTGCTTCTCCGAACCCGCCCGGCGCGTCCTCAAGTCGTGGAAATCGACGATCAACGGGCGGTGTTCGTCGATGATCCGTCGCACCCTTTCCACGGTCTCCTCGGGAAGTCCGCGGTCCATGAGGTCCTGGATCGCCGAGAGAAACAGTTTCGCCGCGATGACCAGGATGTAGATGCCTACCAGGAGCGCCACTCCCGGGTCCAGCCAGGCCCAACCCGTGAACCGGAACACCAGGAGCGAACCGAGGATCCCCGCGTTCGTGTAGACATCGGTGGCAAAATGGACCGAGTCGGCCACCAGGGCGGAGGAGCCGGTCTCCTCCCCTGCCTTGCGGATCCGCCTCGAGATGTACCAGGAGGCCACAAGCGCAACCGCCATGACGGCGATGCCCTGGTCCGCGGATTCCGGGACCCTCCCCTCGATCAGCCGGTGGACGCCTTCCCGGATGACCCATCCGCCCGTGGCGGCGATGACCGTCGCCTGGAACGCGGTGGCGAGCGTCTCCACCTTCCCGTGCCCGTAGGGGTGGTCCGTGTCGGCGGGATCCATCGACTTCCGGATGGAGAGGAGGTTGACGGCGGACATGAAGATGTCGGCCAGGCTGTCGAAGGCCGACGAGAGGACACCGAGCGAGCCGGAGAGGACGCCGACGACGAACTTGGAAGAGGCCAGGGTGACGGCGCTGCCCAGGGAAAAAAAGGCGGTCCGGAGTCGTTTGCGGTCCGACTCTCCGCTGCGAGGAACATCGACCATGGTGCCCGCCGCGAGTCCTTGAGATCTTCGGTTGCGGGAATGGGACGCTCCATCGCACCGTACCGATCCCCGCTTGAATTGACAGGCTTGGAACTACTTTGCAAGAATAGCACATCACTTTCTCGGGGGGCGACCGTGGTCCAGAAAATGAAGAAGATCTGGATGGACGGCAAGCTCGTCGACTGGGACGACGCCCGCATCCACGTGCTGGCCCACACGCTGCACTACGGGGTCGGGGCGTTCGAGGGGATCCGCTGCTATAAGATCGAGGACGGAGCCTCGGCGGTCTTCCGGCTCAAGGAGCATGTCGACCGGCTCTTCGCCTCGGCGCACATCCTGACGCTGGATGTCCCCCACACCCCCGAGGAGATCTGCCAGGCCATCCGGAAGACGCTTCACGCCAACAGCCTCGTCGAAGGGTACATCCGTCCCATCGTATTCATCGGCGAAGGGGAGATGGGGCTTTTCGCGCGCACGAACCCCGTCCATGTGGCCATCGCCGTCTGGCCGTGGGGGTCGTACCTGGGAGACGAGGGACTCAAAAAAGGGATCCGCGCCAAGGTCTCCTCCTTCAACCGGCACCACGTCAACACGGCGATGACCAAGGGAAAGATCAACGGGTACTACGTCAACTCCGTTCTCGCCAAGTGGGAGGTGGTGAAAGCCGGCTACGACGAGGCGGTCCTGCTCGACACGGAAGGATACGTGGCCGAGGCATCGGGGGAGAACATCTTCATCGTCCGGAACGGAATCCTCCAGACCACGCCCCTCACCTCGATCCTGCCGGGGATCACGCGGGACTCCGTGCTCACGATCGCGCACAAGTTGGACCTCCCCGTGAAGGAAATGCGGTTCTCGAGGGACGAGATGTACATCGCCGAGGAGATGTTCTTTACCGGCACGGCGGCCGAGATCACTCCCGTGCGGGAAGTCGACGACCGGCGGGTGGGGACGGGGAAGCCGGGCCCGGTCACGAAGCAAATCCAGGAGAAGTTCTTCGACATCGTGCGCGGGAGAGACGCGCTGTTCCTGCATTGGCTGGACACCCTAAAGTGAGGCCCCTCGGGGGCACGCGGAAACTTGTTCCAAGAGCCGCGTCCGCCTTCTGCTAAAATCGAAGGATGCTTCGCGTCACCGAGATCTTCGCCAGTATCCAGGGGGAAACCTCGCACGTCGGGCTTCCCTTCGCCTTCGTGCGGCTGACCGGCTGCAACCTCCGGTGCCGGTACTGCGACACGACCTATGCCTATGACAGCGGGGAGGAGTTCTCCCTCCAGGAAGTCATCACGCGGGTGGAGGTTTTCGGTATCCCGCGGGTTACCGTCACCGGCGGGGAGCCGCTCCTCCAGCCCGAAGCCATCGATCTGGTCACGGCCTTCCTGGACCGGGGGTTCACCGTCCTCGTGGAGTCCAACGGCACGGTTCCGCTTGGCCCTCTCGACCCCCGTGCGGTCAAGGTCATGGACGTCAAGTGCCCCGGCTCGGGAGAGGTCCGGAAGATGCTCTGGGAAAACTTCTCCACGCTGACGCCCCACGACGAGGTCAAGTTCGTCATTGCCTCCGAGGAGGACTATCGATACGCCAAGGAAATCATGGCGAAATACTGCGTGAAGGCTCCGTTCACGGTCCTGCTGTCGCCCGCCTTCGGGTTCCTGGCGCCCGAAAAGCTCGCCGGGTGGATGGTGGGCGACGGGCTCACCGCCCGGTTCCAGCTCCAGCTCCACAGGCTCGTCTGGGGCCCCGACGCGAGAGGGGTATGACCGTTCCGCCCAAACCGAAAGGGGTCGTGCTCGTCAGCGGCGGGATGGACAGCCTCGTGCTGGCGGCCTTCACCCTGCGGGAGAGCGAGATCGCCCTCCTGCACGTGAATTACGGCCAGCCCACCCAGCGGAAGGAACTTGCCTGCTTCCACGCGATCGCCGACCACCTCAAGGTCAGGGACCGGCTGGTGGCCGACATCGGGTATCTGAAGGTGATCGGTGGCAGCGCCCTGACGGACCCCCGAATCGCCATCCCCCAGCCCGATCTTTCCCGCGACGGGGTTCCCGTAACCTACGTCCCCTTCCGCAACGCGCATTTCTTGTGCATCGCCGTGTCGTGGGCCGAGGTGATCGGGGCGAAAAACGTCTACATCGGGGCGGTGATGGCGGACTCCTCCGGCTATCCCGACTGCCGGCCCGAATTCTACGAAGCGATGAACGAGGCGATCCGCCTGGGGACAAAGGAGGGGAGCGGGATCGCCGTCCGGGCCCCGTTTGTCCGCCTGAGGAAGAAGGACCTCGTCCTGATGGGGAAATCCCTCGACGTTCCGTTCGGGCGCTCCTGGTCCTGTTACCGGGAAGGCGAGAAGGCGTGCGGCCGGTGCGACTCGTGCGCCCTGAGATTGCGGGCCTTCGCGGAGGCGGGCGTTTCCGACCCGATCGAGTATGAGCGAGAATCCGACCGGACAGGAGGTCCGGGCGCGGGCGGGGTCCGGCCCTCCTACTGAGCCGACGATGAAGCCCTTGACCCCCGGAACCGACATCAAGCAGCTCGCCCGCCGCATCTCGCAGGGTACGTTCCTTCTCCTGTTCCTCGTTCTCCTCGTAAAAACCGACTACGACGGGAAGAACGAGCTCGGCTATCCCGTCAAGATCTTCCTGGACGCCGACCTTCTCGTGTTTCTCACGTCCCTCGTCTCCGCCTGGAAACTCCCGGCGAGCCTGTTCCTCGCCCTGCTGTTCGTGCCGGTGACCCTGCTGTTCGGACGGGCGTTCTGCGGCTGGATCTGCCCGTTCGGGACGCTGCACCACGCCGTGAGTTTTACCGGCAGGAAGCTCGTCCCGGAGCGGGGAGTCAAAACCAGGGGGGCACGGTGGAAGTTCGCCGTGCTGATCTTCTTTTTCGGCGCAGCGCTGATGGGCATCCAGCTTTCCGGCCTGCTCGACCCGATCTCGTTCCTCATCCGGTCGCTCTCGTTGTCCGTCATGCCCGCCGTGAACGTTCTGCTGCGGGGGTTCCTCGACTGGGGGTTCCGCCTCCCCTGGCGGCCGGTCTCGGATCTCTTCGATGGCGCCTACACGTTCCTTCGGGACCACTTCCTTTCGTTTTTCCCGGCACGCTTCGACCAGGCGTTCCTATTCTTCGCTCTCTTCCTCCTGGTGCTCTCGCTCAACCGGCGCCGGACGCGCTTTTTCTGCCGCTTCGTCTGTCCGCTCGGCGGGCTGCTCGGGCTCTTTTCCCGCTCCTCGCTGATGCAGCTCTCGATGAACGAGAAGTGCACCCGTTGCATGAGCTGCCGCGACGTCTGCGCAGGCGGGGCCAACCCGCACACGGAAAAGAACTGGTCCCCCTCCGAGTGCGTAACCTGCTTCAACTGCACGGCGGCCTGCCCGGAAGGGGCGCTTCAGTGGAAATTCTCGTTCGCGCGGAGGACGGAGGACAAACTCGACCTCCACCGGCGCGCGGCGTTGACGGCCCTCGCCGCAGGTGTGGCGGCAACTGCGGTGATGAAAACCTCTCCCGCGGCGGCCCGTCCCGCCCCCGAACTGGTCCGTCCCCCCGGATCGCGGCCGGAGGACGACTTCCTCTCCCGGTGCGTCCGGTGCGGCGAGTGCATGAAGGTCTGCATCACGGGGGGGCTGCAGCCGACGCTGCTCTCGGCGGGATTCGAGGGGATCTGGACCCCCACGCTCGTATCGAAGATCGGCTACTGCGAATACAACTGCACGCTGTGCGGGCAGGTGTGCCCCACTTCCGCCATCCGGAAGCTCTCCCTGCCGGAGAAGCAGAAAACGGTCATCGGGCTGGCCTTCGTCGACCCGTCGCGCTGCATCCCCTTCGCGCAGGGGACCCCCTGCATCGTCTGCGAGGAACACTGTCCCACCCCGAAGAAGGCAATCGTCTTCACCGAACGCCCGGGAAAAGGAGGTCGCATCGTGCAGGTCCCCGTCGTCGTCGTGGAGTTGTGCATCGGGTGCGGCATCTGCGAGTACAAGTGCCCGGTGGTCGACCTCGCGGGGATCCGGGTAACCTCCGTCGGCGAAACGCGCAATCCGCAGAACCGGCTCCATCTGCCAACCGGACCCTTCGCATCGTAAATTTCTCGATTTTCCCTTTTCTCGATTTTCCCTTTGACAATTCCTCGCCCGGCCGATAGGATTCTTTCGCAAAACAGCCGGGGGGGAATTTTTTACTGAATCTTTTGCCCTTCCCGTCCGTTCTAATCAGCAGGAGAAGACAACGTGGCGCACTTTTATGAAAATAAGCGGGGGCGGCCCTCCAACTGGGAGGATGTCGGCGGCTTCAACGTCCAGCTGCTGATGGAAATCCGGAACGCGGTTCTGGACGTCGAGTCGGGGTCCGGTCCTCCGCCTGCCGTTCACGGTGTGCCGTTGGACTGGATTAAACGGCTCCCGTTATTCGACTTCCCCGACGACGAGATCGGTTAGCCGGGTAGCCCCAGAACCTTCAGGTAGACCTTCCGTATCCCTTCGGTTTCCTTCCGGTACCGTTCCATCACCGCGGGGCTGAATCCCGCGGGGTCGAACTGCTCGATGGAGGCGTCGTGGGAAAGGCGCAGCTTGATCTCCAGGGCGCGGAGGAACCGGTATCCGCCGTCCAGCGCCTGGAACTCCTCCACGGTGAGGATGCCCGCCCGCATCAGCTCATAGAGGACCTTGAACGTCGAACGGGAACGGAGGACGGGAATCTTCGGGGCGTGCAGCAATTGCAGGTATTGCGTGGCGAACTCCACGTCGACGACCCCGCCCCGGCCCACCTTGAGGTTCAGCCGATCGGTCCGCTCCCGTCCCAGCTCCACCTCCATCCGCATCCGGAGACGGTGGATCTCCACCGCCGCACCGGCGGGGAGCGGCCGGTCGTAGATGAACCGGGCCACCTTCTTCTCCACGTCCTTCCCGAACTCGCGGTCCCCCGCCACGAAGCGGCACTTGAGCAGCGCCTGGCGCTCCCACA
The DNA here is from genome assembly GCA_001798885.1 of Deltaproteobacteria bacterium RBG_16_64_85. Lineage (NCBI taxonomy): Bacteria > Deltaproteobacteria > Deltaproteobacteria bacterium RBG_16_64_85. The sequence goes on along the minus strand of MGQW01000061.1, from coordinate 11,780 downwards.
GATGGGCGGAATTCTCGTGGTACGTCTCGAACGCGGCCAGCGAGGAGACCAGCGGCCCGGCGTTGCCGGAGGGGCGAAGCCGGGTGTCGAGCTTGTAGACGTACCCCTCCCGTGTCACCGTGGTGAGAAGCGTGATCAGCCGCTGGGCCACCTTCGCGAAATACTCGTGGTTGGTCACCTTCCGGAAGTCCGACGGGTCGGCATCCGGCGCGGGCACGGTTTCCCCCGCTCCGGAGTAGAGGAAGATGATATCCAGGTCGCTGTGGTACGACAGCTCCTCCGCCCCGAGCTTTCCCATCCCCAGCACGCAGAAACGGGACTCCTCTCCGCCCGCGTTCCCTGCGACCGTGGGGACGCCGAACCGCCGCGACACCTCGCGTCGGGCGAGGGAGAGCGCGTAAGAGAGCAGGACCTCCGCCAGGGCGGAATGCTGGTACATCCCCTCCTCGAGGGAGAGGTTGCCCGCCAGGTCGTGGGTCCCGATCCGCAAGGTCTCCAGGTTCTTGAACCGGCGCAGCTCGTCCATCTCCTGCTCGAAGTCCGTGCAGGCGACCAGGATCTCGCCCAGCTCCCTGCGCAGCTCGATCTTCGTCTTTACGACGGCGGCCAGGTCCTGCTTGAGGAAGGTGTCCAATAGCTCCGGGTGGCGCAGGAGATAACCGGACAGGAAGCGGCTGCTTCCGAACAGCCGGGCAAGCGCGTCGATGACCCGGGGGTTCTCGAAGAGCATGGCGTAGAACATCGTCCGCGCGCCGATCGCCGCCAGGAAGCGCTCGGTGTGGGCAAGCGCCATGTCCGGGTCCGGCGTGCGGATCACGCGGGCGAGCACCGCGGGGGCGATCTTCTCCAGGTACCGCCTTGCCCGGGCGGGAAGGCGCACGAACGCGGGGCCTTCCCGGAGGGAGGCCAGATTCCTGCAGGCCGCTTCGGGATCGGAAAACCCCAGCGTCTTGAGCCGGGAGGCCGCCTCCTCTTCCTCGAGCTCCGGGAAAAACAGCGCCTGGACGTCGAGGGGAACGTCGGAGGGAACCTCCTCCGCAACTCCCCGGAAGAGCCGCCCGTAGATCGTGCGGACGTTCCCGGTGTGCCGGTCCAGGGCCGAAAGAAGCGCCTCTCCCCCGGGGAGCCCCATCGTCCGGGCCAGACGCTGGAGATCCTCTTCCCTCTGGGGGAGGACGTGAGTCTGCCGCTCCTGGTGGACCTGGATCCGGTGTTCCAGCGATCGCAGGAAGGCGTACGCCTCCCCGAGGGAGACGTGCTCCTCTTCGGAGATGATCCCCTGCTGCGCCAGCGCCGAAAGCGCCGAAAGGGTCCCGCGGACGCGGAGCGCCTTGTTCTTCCCCCCATAGATCAGCTGGTGGGCCTGTGCGAAAAACTCGATCTCCCGGACCCCCCCGACGCCCAGCTTCAGGTCCCTGTCGCCCCTGCGGGCGCGCGTCGATGCAAGGTGGATCCGCTCCTTCATCTCCTGGATCTCTTCGATGGAGGTAAAATCAAGGTATTTCCGGTACACGAACGGAAAAATGGTCCGCAGAAACTCCTCGCCCACGGCGAGGTCTCCCGCGACGGGCCGGGCCTTGATCAGCGCCGCCCGCTCCCACGTCTGGCCCCAGGACTCGTAATGGATCTCGGCGGAGCGGAGGGAGTTCGCAAGATCCCCTTTGATCCCTTCGGGGCGAAGCCGCAGGTCCACACGGAAGACGAAGCCGTCCTCCGTGATTTCGGAGACGATGCGGGTGACCATCTCCGAGAGGCGGACGAAGTACTGATGAAGGGTGATCGGCTTCCCTTCCTTGCCGCCGTCCGTCATCCCTGCGTCGGTTTCGTAGAGGTAGAGGAGGTCGATGTCGGAGCTGAAGTTGAGCTCGAAGGCGCCAAGCTTCCCCATCCCCATGACGACGAAGCCGCACTCCCTGCCGTTCCCCCCGTCGACCCGAGGCACCCCGTACCGCTCCGTGAGTTGGCGGCGGGCGAACTCCAACGCGCCGGACAGGGCCGACGCCGCGAGCGCCGAGAGGTCCTCCGTCACCTCGGCCAGGGGGGCAAGCCCCGCGAGGTCGCGCGCGGCGATCCGCGCCACCTCGCGCAGCTTGATGCGGCGAAGGGCGGCCTTGACTTCTGCTTCCGTCCCGGATTGGCGCGCCGCTCCAACCGCCTCGGCAAGAAGCTCCTCGCCGGGAACCCGGTGCCGGAACCCTTCCTCCAGGAAGAGAAACGAGAAGATTTCCCGCCGCCTCGCGATCTGGTCTGCGAGAAACTCGGATCCCCCGAGGAGCGCGCCCAGCACCGGCAGCCCCGCCGGGCGGGACAGGACGCACGACAGGTCCTCCGGGGACAGGGAGTCGGCCAGCTTGGAGAGGTTGAGAAGAAATGCCAGCGGGTCCGGGGCGGTCGAGGCCCCTTCCCATACGCCGTCCAGCTTCGCCTCTCCCCACCCGAGCCGCTTCCGGATGTCCTCGACCAGCGGCAGGGCGCGCGCGGTGTTCTCCACGCCGAGCGCCATCAGCCGGTCGAGAAGGGAGCGAGGAGCGGATCCGGGTGGGCCTGCCGGGGATTTCACCGAAAGAGTTCCCGGATGGCGCGGAAGAGCGGAGGGCGCAGGACCCCCTTCTCGGTCGCGATAGCGGAAACGTAACGCGCCGGCGTGACGTCGAAGGCCGGGTTGCAGACGGTCACCCCTTCCGGGGCGACCCGTCTCCCCATCAGGTGGGTCACTTCCCTCCCGTCGCGCTCTTCGATGGGGATCTCCTTCCCCGTGCGGATCGCCGGGTCGATCGTGGAACAGGGAGCCGCCACGTAGAAGGGGATCTTGTGGACCCGGCACAGGACCGCCACACCGTAGGTGCCGATCTTGTTCGCCACGTCGCCGTTGCGGGCGATCCGGTCCGCGCCTACGATCGCCGCCTGGATCTTCCCGTCCCCCATCAGTTTCGCCGCCATGTTGTCGGTGATGAGCGTGCAGGGGATCCGGTCCTTCATGAGCTCCCAAGCGGTGAGCCTTGCCCCCTGCAGGAAGGGCCGCGTCTCGTCGACGTAGACGTGGATCCTCTTGCCCGCGGCCACCGCCGCCCGGATCACCCCGAGGGCCGTCCCGTAGCCGGCGGTCGCAAGCGCCCCCGCGTTGCAGTGAGTGAGCACCGAGGTTCCGGAGAAGAAGAGCTTCGCCCCGTGCGCCCCCATCCGGCGGTTGGCTTCCACGTCTTCCTCGCAGATAGCGACGGCCTCCCGCTCCAGCCGGCACCTCGCCTCCCGCGGATCGTCCGGCAGCGCCGACGCCGCCCTGCGCATCCGCTCGATCGCCCAGAAGAGGTTGACGGCGGTGGGCCGCGTCGCGCCGAGCATCTCCGCTGCCTCCCGGAACGCTTCCCTCCACGGGCGATTCGCCCTGTCGTCCGCCCGCACCGAGAGCACCAGCCCGAAGGCCGCCGCCACGCCGATCGCCGGCGCCCCGCGGACCACCATCGTCCGGATGGCATCGGCGACGCCTGCGGCGTCCGTGTAGCGCAGGACCGATTCCTTTTCGGGAAGAATGCGCTGGTCCAGGAGGAGCAGGGCGTCCCGGGTCCACTCCAGGGTGCGAAACGGCAAGGTCACTCCTCTTCCCTGCGGGAATGAAAGCGGGCCACCCGGTCGAGGACCCTCTTCCGGAGCTCGCGCGGGGAGCGGCAGGCCGCAAGGACCTCTCCTCTCCTCATCGCAAGCAGGAGCAGGCCTTCCATCCCGGCGCCGCAGGCACACCGCGGTTTCGCTGCGGACTCCGGGACGACCTTCCGCGAGGAGCAGGACGGGCAGGAGACGACCTGCTTTCCCCCAGAATGCTTTCCCCGCTTGGCGAACGGGACGCCCTCCACTTCGACGATATCCAGCGCGAAATCGATGGTCGGGGCGTTGCTGATGCACGTCCCGACGCCGAAACCGTCCGCCACGTCGAGAAGGTCCCGGATGTCCTCCTCGCCCAGTCCGCCGGAGGCCAGGATGCGGACGTGGTCGAATCCCCGGAGGTCGAGCTCCCAACGGACTTCCTGGATGAGCCTGCGGAAATTTCCGCGGCGGGATGCGGGGGTATCCAGCCGGACGGCGGCGAGCTTTTTCCCCAGGGTCTCCGCCGCGCGGACCGCCTCGAACTTCTCGTCCTGGAGCGTGTCGACCAGGCAGACGCGCGGGACCGCCGGATCCACGGCGTCGTCGAAAGCGCGCAATGCGGCAACCGTGTCCCCGAGCACAAGGATGAGCGCGTGGGGCATCGTGCCGACGGGCGACTCGCCCAGATACTCGGCGCTGCGGATGACCGACACCGCGTCGATCCCGCCGATGAAGGCGTTCCGGTCGATGATCGTGGAAAGAACCGGGTGCATCCGGCGCGCGCCGAAGCTCAAGACCGTCTTCTCACCGGCCAGATGCTTGATCCGGGACGCCTTGGTGGCCACCCCCGAGGCCTGGCAGAGGATGCCGAGCATCGCGGTCTCCATCTCGCAGAACGCGCCGTAAGGCCCTTCGACGGAAAGGACCGGCTCTCCCGTGAAGAAGAGCGACCCCTCCTCCATCGCCCGGACGTCGACCTCCTGCCCGGAGAAGAGCGGGAGCATCTCGTCCATTCCGGTCAGGATCCCGTAGTCGTACCCCGCCGGGAATCGCTTGACGAACGCTTCGGCCTTCACATGGGCGCGGTCCTTCCCCACCTTCCGGAGGACCTCCATGGTATGGCGGAAATAGACGTCGGTCGTGTCCCCTCGCCGAATCTCTTCCCAGCTGGGGATAGGGTCCAATCGCTCCTCCCTCTCGAGGGTTATTCCCGGCGGCGGATCACCCGCACGCCCAGGACCTTCTCCATCTGATCGAGCGCGAAGGCATGCGTCTTCGGGTCGAGCCCCGCCACGAGCGTTTCGTCGACGGTCACGTCGTAGCCGCGCATGGCGGCGTCGGCCGCGGTGTAGAGGATGCAGATGTTGGTGACGCAGCCGGAAAGCGAGATCTCCCGGACCCCGTACCGGCGCAGGACGGACTGGAGCGAGGTCCGGTGGAACCCCGAGTACGTCTTCTTGTCCACGACGACATCCCCGGGCTCCGGGGAGATCGCCGCCACGACAGCGGCTCCGGGCGTTCCGGCGACGGCATGGGGAGGCCATCCCATGCGCGCGAATTCGGGATCGTGCCGAAGGTGGGAGTCGCACACGTAAACCACCCGCTCCCCTGCTTTTCGCGCCCGGGCGATTCGGCGGCGCACCGCGGGCAGGATCTTCCGCGTTTCCGGCACCTCCAGCGGCGCCCCGGCACGGACGAAATCCTCCAGCATGTCGATGACGAGAAGCGCGCGATCCGAAGGAGCCATCCCCGTCCCTCCTTCCTCTCCCCCGGCAACGGCCGGCTTTGTCCACACCCTGATTTTACCACCGGCAACCCGGAAGGACCCCGACCCCGGTCCCCCTAACCGAGCTTCTTCTTGAGCACCTCTTGCACGATCTTGGGGTTGGCCTTGCCCCTGGTCTCCTTCATCACCTGCCCGACGAAGAAGGAAAGAAGCCCGGACTTCCCGTTGCGGTAGCTCTCCACCTCTTTGGGGTTTGCCGCGATGACCTTCGCGACGGTTTCCTCGAGCGCCCCCGCATCGGAGACCTGGGTCAGACCCATCTCGTCGCGGAGCCGGCGGATCGGCGTCCCGGTCCGGATCGCCAGCTCGACCAGCGTCTTGGAGGCCGTGGCCGAGATCGCTCCGGTCTCCCGGTCTTCCACGGCGTGGGCGACCGTCTCCGGGGAGAGCTTGCAGGTGGCGATGGCGTCCTTCCAGTGGATGCACTCGTTGGCGGTGACCTTGGGGTTGGCGCCGTACACGGCCGCCGAAGCCTCGAAAAAATCGGCCAGCGGGCGGGAGGAGGAAAGCAGCCCGGCGTCGTACCGGGGGATCCCGTACGTTTTGACGAAGCGGGCGATCTTCTCCCCCGGCAGCTCGGGAATCGTTTTGCGCAGTTTCTCCACCCACGCGTCGTCCACGATCAGGGGGAGAAGGTCGGGGTCGGGGAAGTACCGGTAGTCGTGGGCCTCTTCCTTCCCGCGCATCGGGATCGTGACGCCGGCTGCGGCGTCCCACAACCGCGTCTCCTGGTTCACTTTCCCTCCGTCCTCGATCTGCTCGCTCTGGCGGCGGATTTCATGCTCGATGGCTTTTTCAACGTTCCGGAAGGAGTTCATGTTCTTGAGTTCAGCCCTGGTCCCGAACTCCGTTTGCCCTTTCGGACGGACGGAGACGTTGGCGTCGCAGCGGAAGGAGCCCTCCTCCATGTTCCCGTCGCACACTTCCAGGTAGACCAGGATGTCCCGCAGGCGGCGCAGATAGGCCCCCGCCTCCTCCGGCGACCGCAGGTCGGGCTCGGAGACGATCTCCATGAGCGGAACGGAGCAGCGGTTGAGATCCGCAAGGGAGGCCTGCGCCCCCGCGAACTCGCCCTCGTGGACGAGCTTCCCGGCATCCTCCTCCATGTGGATCCGCGTGATGCCGATCCGTTTCGCCGCGCCGTCGACCTCGATGTCGATGTGTCCGGCCAGGGCCAGCGGCAGTTCGTACTGGGAGATCTGGTACGCCTTCGGCAGGTCGGGGTAAAAATAGTTCTTCCGGGCGAAGACGCTCTTTTTCTGAACCGCGCACGAGGTGGCGAGAGCGGTCCGGATGGCGAACTCGACCACCCTGCGGTTGAGGACCGGGAGAACCCCCGGCATGCCGGTGCACACCGGGCAGGTGTTCTCGTTTTGCGGCGCCCCGAAGCCGGCGGAGCAGGCGCAGAAGATCTTGCTCCGCGTGGACAGCTGGGCGTGGACCTCCAGCCCGATGACCGCTTCGAACTCCATCGCTCTCATTCCCCTTCGAGCGGGGCCAGCCGCGGGAGCGGGAGGGCGCGCTCGATCGCCGCGGCGGCCGTGAACAGGGTCTCCTCCCGGAAAAGATTCCCCAACAGCTGGGCGCCGATCGGCAGCCCTTCCGCGGACATCCCGCACGGCACCGAGATCCCCGGGATCCCGGCGAGGTTGCACGGGATCGTGAAGATGTCGGAGAGGTACATCGTCAGCGGGTCGCCCATCTTCTCCCCGAGGCGGAAGGCCGGCGTGGGCGCCGTGGGGGTAAGGATCGCGTCCACTTTCGAGAACGCCGCCTCGAAGTCCCGGCGGATGAGCGTCCGGACCTTCTGTGCCTTGCCGTAATAGGCCTCGTAATATCCGGCGGACAGCGCGTAGGTCCCGATCATGATGCGGCGCTTCACCTCCGCGCCGAATGCCTCCGCCCGCGTCTTCGACATCATCTCGATCAGCCCCCCCTCGCTCGTGGCGCGGTAGCCGTACCGCACGCCGTCGTACCGGGCGAGGTTGGAGGAGGCTTCCGCCGGCGCGAGGATGTAGTAGGCCGACAGGGCGAACGCCGTGTGGGGAAGGGAGATCCCCACCGCCTGCGCACCCTGGGACACGAGCGCGGCGAGCGTCTTTTCCACGGCGGCCGTAACCGATGGGTCGAGCCCTCCCCCCTCGAAATACTCCCGTGGGAGCCCCACCTTAAGCCCCCTGACGTCCTTCTGCGTCGCCGCCAGGAAGTCCGGCACGGGGAGGTCGACCGAGGTGGAGTCCCTGCGGTCGTGCCCCGCGATGATGCCCAGCATCGCCGCCGCATCCGGAACGGTGCGGGCTACGGGTCCGCCCTGGTCCAGGGAGGATGCGAAGGCGATCATCCCGTACCGGGATACGCGCCCGTAGGTGGGCTTGATCCCGACGACCCCGCACAATGATGCCGGCTGGCGGATCGAGCCGCCGGTGTCGGTCCCCACACCCGCAAAGCACAGGCCCGCTGCCACCGCCGCCGCCGTCCCCCCGGAGGAGCCGCCCGGGATCCGGTCCGGCGCCCAGGGGTTCCGCGTCGGCCCGAAGTGGGAGGTTTCCGTGGAGGAGCCCATTGCGAACTCGTCCATGTTCTGCTTTCCCAGGAGGACCGCGCCGGAGGCGGCAATTTTCTCCGTAACCGCGGCGTCGTACGGGGGGAGGAAGTTGTGCAGGATCCGGCTTCCGCACGTGGTCCGGATCCCGCGGGTGCAGAAGATGTCCTTCAGGCCCACGGGGACCCCGTGCAGTGGTCCCAGCGTACTTCCCCCGGCCTGCGCCTCGTCGCACGCCAGGGCATCCTTCATCGCCTTCTCCGGAAGGACGGTGATGTACGCGTTGATCCTCGGGTTTGCCCGCTCGATCCGGTCGAGGAGCACGCGGGTCAGCTCGCGGGAGGAGACCTCCTTGGAGCGGACCTTCGCCGCTGCCTCGAGGAGTGTCCATTCGTGCATTCTAGTCCTCGATGATGCGCGGCACGCGGAAGAAGTCGTCGACGCGGTCGGGGGCGTTTGCCAGGATCGCCTCCTTGTCGCCGAACGGGCGGACGGAATCGTCCCGGAACGGCGTGCCCATTTCCACGGCATGGGAGGTGGGGACGACGTTCCTGGTGTCGAGGGTGTCCAGCTGACGGATGTAATCGAGGAGGTTTCCGAGCTGGTCCCGGAGCCGGTCCACCTCGGCCTCCGAGAGGGCGAGCCTGGCCAGCCTCGCCACGTGGAATACCTCTTCCCGCGTGATCGCCATCGGAATCCCCCGGCTGAAGCGGTTGGACGCTGCCTTTTCAAGAAAAGGACGGGGCGGCTTTCCCGCCCCGCGTTTTTTAAATCTATCATAGAATCGCGGGGGGGTGGACACTCCTTCAAGGAGGTATGATGGACGCGTGGCTACCTGCACCTACTTTGCGACGACTTCGAAGGGACTCGAGGAGGTTCTCGCCGAGGAGATCACGGGGCTGGGTGGAAAGCACGTCTCGGCCGTCACCGGCGGCGTATCCTTCTCCGGCAGCCGCGAACTCTGCTATCGGGCGAACCTGTGGCTGCGGACCGCCAACCGGGTCCTGCTGACCCTCTCCGAATTCCCCGCACCCACCCCGGAGGCGCTTTATGAGGGGGTGAAGGCCGTCCCCTGGCCCGACCTCTTCTCCGTCCGCAGGAAGATCGCGGTCGAGGCCGCGGTGCGCGAATCGGGACTGACCCACTCCCACTACGCCGCGCAGAAAGCCAAGGACGCCGTCGTCGACCGGTTCCGGGAGGCGGGCGGCGCGCGTCCCGACGTCGACCCCGCCGCTCCCGAGGTGCGGGTCCACCTTCGGATCCTGCGGGACGACTGCACCCTCTCGCTGGACACCTCCGGGGATAGCCTCAACCGGCGGGGGTACCGCGCCGAGCCGGTGGAGGCGTCGCTTCGGGAAACCCTTGCGGCGGGGATCGTCCTGTTGTCCGGTTGGGACGGGCATCTGCCGCTTGCCGACCCGGCGTGCGGGGCGGGGACGATTCTCATCGAGGCGGCCCTCATCGCCACCCGCACCGCCCCCGGATTGCTGCGGGCCTCGTTCGGGTTCCAGAACCTCTCCGATTACCGGCCGAAACAGTGGGCGTCGCTGGTCGCCGAAGCCGGGGATGCGGTCCACCGGAGCGGGATCGGCCGGATCGAGGGGAGCGACATTTCCGTCGAAGCGATCCGGGGAGCGGGGCGCAACGCGAAAAAGGCGGGGATCCCGGATCTCCTCTCGTTCCGCGTCTGCGACATTCGCGATTTTTCCCCGGGGAAACCGCCGGGCGTCATCCTCTGCAACCCGCCGTACGGCCTCCGCATGGCCGGGGAAGGGGAAGAGGTCGCGGCCTTCTACAGGGCGATGGGCGAGGCGCTGAAAAAACGGTGCGCTGGGTGGACAGCCTATATCCTGTCGGGGAATCCGGCCGCCACGCGGTACATCGGCCTCAAGGCTTCCCGCCGGTTCCCGCTCATGAACGGCCCGATCGACTGCCGGCTGCTCCAGTACGGACTGTACTGAAATATTCGTGGTTGCGAATCTAGGAGATCCTCGGTAGAATGGGGATCTGCTTGGGCCCATGGACGGTCGTCGGCCTGTCACCCGGTCTTCCCCTGGCACGCGGGGGGGTCCCCATGTTCGCAACCGCCTGCAAGCTGGCCTCACGCTACACCTATCCCGTCATCATGGCGCGCCGCCACTTCGACCGGACGACCAAATGGGGGTGTGCCGCCTTCGTCGTCCTCAACGAACAGGGGTGGATTGCGACCGCGGCCCACCTGCTTGCCGCGGAGGACGCCCTCCAGCGGAGTTGCCGGGAGATTTCCGACTATTCCGGGAAGATCCTCGCCATCCGGCAGGATCCGCGGCTCACCTGCCAGAAAAAGCGGCAGAAGATCTCCCGGCTGAAAGCCAATCCGAAATGGGTCACGAACGTCACGTTCTGGTGGGGGTGCGACGGAATCCATTTGAGGGAGATCCGACTGCTTCCCGAGGCGGACCTGGCCGTCGGCCGGCTGGAACCGTTCGATCCCGAGAGGTTTCGGCCGTTCCCGGTCGTCAAGGATCCCGTATCCCTTGATGTCGGAACGACCCTATGCAAGCTCGGATACCCGTTCCAGCGGATCAAGGTTTCGTACGACGAATCCGGCGGAGAGTTCCGGTTTGCGACGGGACCCCTGCCGCTTGCAGGGTTTCCGACGGAGGGGATCTACACGAGGACGCTGTCCGCCGGGAAGTCCTCCGACGGCCGGTACGATATCAAATTCCTCGAAACCTCCTCCCCGGGGATAACAGGCCAGAGCGGTGGACCCCTCTTCGACTCGCGCGGGACCCTATGGGGGGTCCAGAGCCGGACGGACATGCACTCGATCCGCATTCTCGCCAGAACGCCGGGCAAGGCGCGGTCCGAAGACGAGGTCCTGTCGCTGAACCTCGGCGTGGCGATCCATCCCGAGCTGCTCGTGAGCTATCTTACGGACAACGGAATCCCTTTCCGGCGGTCGGATTACTGACAAACCTTTAGAAGGATGGACGATATGGAACGGGAGGTTCGTCTCGTCCCGATCGGGGTCGTCCGCTCGGCGGTCAAGTCGCTCGAGGAGGCGCCGAAGCAGGGGGCGGTTTCCGGGACCGAGGCCGAGGTCGTCGTCTACCCGGAGTACGCGGAGGGGCTCGATGGGCTCGAACGGCGGGTCCTTCGGACCGGCGGGCCGGCGCCGGAGGGCGGGCATGGAGGGCCTACAGGCAAGATCATCGTCCTGTGCTGGATGCACAAGGCGGATCGAGGACTGATGAAGGTCCACCCGCGCGGAGAGGAGGACCTCCCGAAGCGGGGCGTCTTCTCCACCCGTTCCCCGCACCGCCCGAACCCGATCTCGCTCCACACCGTGGAGCTGCTAGAGATCGAGGGGAACGTGCTTCGGGTCCGTGGCATGGACGCGATCGACGGCACGCCGGTCGTCGACATCAAGCCGCACTCGCCCGAACTGGACGGTTAAACCGCCGGAAGACCTTCAGGCGCGGCCGGGCTTCTGCACGCCGAAGCGGGAGAGCACTGCGTCCAGGCGCCGCCTCCCGGAGGCCGCCTCGTCGAAGGGGTCCTCCTTCAGCCGGTGGGGAAGAGACAGGCGGAAGGCGTCCGCCAGGCACTCCTCATCCGGTGGTGTGACCCCCTTGATCGCGGCCAGCGCCTTGGCGCACTTGAGGATCGTGATGTCCCCCCGATGCCCGGCGACCCCCAGGTCGGCGACCACCTCCACCACGGCTCCCAGAATGTGGTCCGGAACCTCGATGGAGGGAAGTCTCCCCCTGGCTTCGACAAGCCGATCCCGGAGCGCCTCGTCCTCGCGGGTCCACCGGTGCCAAAACTCCGGGGCGTCCCGCTCGAACGCCAGCACCCGCTCCACGATCTGACGCCGCAACTCCAGAT
>MGQW01000060.1 GCA_001798885.1 Deltaproteobacteria bacterium RBG_16_64_85 | reverse complement strand
GCCGTCTTGGGGGCCAGGACATTATTGTTGGACTTACGACAAAGATGAGGAAATCAACGATCAGTGACAAAAACGGGGACGTTCTTAAACTTTTTAATGGACATTCCAAACAACTTTATCTGGGGGACGTTCTTCAACTTTTCCGTTAGGAGGGGGTCGGGATTAAAAAGTTTAAGAACGTCCCCCTGCTTTAGTTTTCCAGGGGGAGGAGAGGGAGTGCTTTTTCATCTTGTAGGCGACCTGGCGGGGGGTCCAGCCGAGCACTCGCGCCGCGCGGGCGATCACCCATCCCGTGCTCTCCAGCGCCCGCCTCAGCTCTTCCCGTTCCATCGCCCGGAGGTATTCGGCCCTCGGCGGGGATTCGGCGGCCTGCCCGGGGGATGCGGAGGGCGACGCCGCCGCGACGCCGGGCGCTGAAGACGCCAAGTCGGCTTCCTGCGCCGAGAAGGTCCGGACGGGACGAGGGAGGTCGGGAATGTGGACGACGGGGGACTTCGCCATGACCACCGCACGCTCGACGAGGTTCTCCAGCTCGCGGACGTTCCCCGGCCACCGGTACTCGAGCAGCAGGTCGAGGACTTCGGGCGAGAAGGAGACGGTCTTTCCGTGCTCCTTGTTGAACCGGTCCAAAAAGTGTTCGGTCAGCGGGATGACGTCCTCGCGGCGGTCCCGGAGGGGCGGGAGGTAGATGGGGATGACGTTCAGGCGGTAGAAAAGGTCCTCCCGGAAGCGCCCCTCTTCCACCATCTTCTCCAGGTCGGCGTTCGTGGCGGCGATGATCCGCACATCCACGGAGATCGTCTTGTTCTCCCCCAGCCGCTCGAACTTCCGCTCCTGCAGGACGCGCAGCAGTTTGACCTGCGTGGGGAGGGGGATGTCGCCCGCCTCGTCCAGGAAGATCGTCCCCCCCGCGGCCTGCTCGAAACGCCCTTTCCTCTCCTCGATGGCGCCGGTGAAGGCCCCCCGCTTGTGGCCGAAAAGCTCGGACTCCAGCAAGGTCTCCGGAAGGGCGGCGCAGTTGACCGTAACGAAGGGGCGCTCGGCGCGATGGCCCGCGAGGTGGATCGCCCTTGCGATCCTCTCCTTTCCGGTGCCGCTCTCTCCGCGCACCAGGACCGTCGCGCGGGAGGGGGCGACGCTGGTCACCGAGGCGAAGACCTCCTGCATCCGCTTGCTCTGCCCGACGATGTTCTCGATCCGGTACGTCTTCCGGATCGTCTTCTCGAACTCCTGCCGTTGCCGCTGGAACTCCTCCTGCAGGCGGTCGATCGCTGCGTGGAGCTTGAGCGCCTGGCCGATGAGGCATCCGATGACCATCAGGGTGCGCGTGTCCGCCTCCAGCGCCTGGGTCCCGGCCCGGCCGATCCGCTCCGCGGTCAGCACGCCGAGCACCTCGGCGCCGATCTTCAAGGGGACGGAGATGTAGGAAAGGAGGCCCTCCTGCGTCTTCCCGTGCGCGCGCGTCTTGTCCAGGAACGAAGGCTCCTGCCGGATGTCCGGGATGGCGATCGGCCCCCCCGATTTCATCGTCTTCCCGACGATTCCCTCCCCCCACACGTAGCGCGCGCGGCCGCGCTCCTCGGCCGTGTAGCCGGCGGCCACCTCCATCCGGATCTCCCTCGTCGCGGCGTCGGGGAGGTGGATCGCGGCGCGGTCGAAACCGAGGAAGCTCTGAAGGGTCCGCAGGGAGATTCCCAGGGCACGGGGGAGGTTCTGCGTGGATGTGAGGATTTTCCCCACTTCGTAAATGGCGGAGAGCTCCGCCTTTTCCGGGGAGCGACGATGGTTCACCCGCCAATTATAGCGTGGAAGGAGATATAATGCGGTCGATCTTGTCGAACGAGACAAGCCTTCGCGAGGGATGGGCGGAAGCATGGCGAAACCGGCGTCGCGTTTTCTTCGGGGGAAGAGGATCCTGCCCCCTCCGGTTCCGGAAGGGGTCCAGGCCGCCGACCTGATCGACCGCTTCTTCCTGGCCTACAATGCAGGGAGGCTCCGGGAGGGCGCCCGGCTGCTGGCGGAGAAGATGCTGCGCCCGGGCGTGACGGTGGGGCTTTCCCTGTCCGGCGCCCTCACCCCGGCGGGCCTCGGCGTCTCCTGCGTGGTGCCGCTCATCCAGGCAGGCTTCGTCGACTGGATCGTGTCGACCGGCGCCAATCTCTACCACGACGCCCACTTCGGGCTGGGAATGAAGATGCACGCCGGCTCCCCCTTCCTGGACGACCGGGTCCTGCGGAAGGAGGAGGTCGTCCGCATCTACGACATCCTGTTCGACTACCGCGTCCTCCTCGACACGGACGACTTCCTCCGCCGGGTGCTCGATGCGGAGGAGTTCCAGGCGGAAATGAGCACGGCGGAGTTCCACTACCGCCTCGGGCGGTACCTGGTGGAGCGGGAAAAAGCGCTGGGCACGGGCGAGGTGAGCGTCCTCGCCGCCGCGCACCGGTACGGGGTTCCGGTGTACACCTCCTCCCCCGGCGACTCCTCCATCGGGATGAACGTCGCCGTGATGCGCCTGTTCGGCAGGGGGCCGAGGATCGACGTCTCGGCCGACGTCAACGAGACGGCGGCGATCGTCTACGCGGCGAAGAGAAAACGGGGGAGGAGCGCAGTCTGGATCTTCGGCGGCGGCTCGCCAAAGAATTTCATGCTTCAGACCGAGCCGCAGATCCAGGAAGTCCTGGGGATCGCGGATAAGGGCCACGACTACTTCCTCCAGGTAACCGACGCCCGGCCCGACACGGGGGGGCTCTCCGGCGCCACCCCCTCCGAGGCGGTCTCCTGGGGGAAGGTGGCCCCCGAACGGCTCCCCGACAGCGTGGTCTGCTACCTCGACTCCACGGTGGCGATGCCGCTTCTGACGGCCTACGTGCTGGCCCGCGCGGAAAAGCGCCCCCATGGCCGGCTCTACGACCGCCGGGGGGAGCTCCTCGCGGCCCTGGAACGGGGGGTCCGGCGCAAGGACCTCACGGAGAAGAAAAAGGCCGGGAGGTAGGCCCCCGGCTTTCCTTTCATTTGAGGTGAAGCAGGAGTTTCCCCGCGGCGTAGGCGTCGGCCTGGGCTCGATGAAAGTTTTCGCCGATCCCCAACTCCAGGCAGATCGAGGAAAGCGAGTGGTTGCGGAACCGGCCGGTGCTGCGCGCGAGCCGGAGCGTGTCGACAACCGGATTGCCGGGCCATTCCCCCCCGGCCAGGCGCGCTTCGGCCCTCAGGAAGGAGAGGTCGAAGGGTGCGTTGTGGAAGACGAGCACGTCGTTCTCGATGAACGCCAGGATCCTCGGGAAGAGATCGCTGAAGACGGGCGCCCCGGCCACCATCCGGTCGGTGATCCCGTTGATCGACGAAGCCCCGGGAGAGATGGGGCGCAGGGGGTTGACGAGCGACACCAGCGAGTCGATCACGTCGCCGCGGAGAAATTTGAGCAGCGCGACCTCGCAGATCCGGTGTCCATCCGCCGGCTCGATGCCGGTGGTCTCCACGTCGATGGCGATGTAGGGCCCGTCCGCGACCCGTTGGGGTTCTCCGCTCATGAAGATTCCATTATAATGGGTGTGGCCTCCGCCCCGACTCCTTTCTGAGCCTGCCGGTTTATGATATAAAAACGGGAAATCGCGCCGGGGGGTTGCACCCGATGAAGAAATGGAAATGCACCGTTTGCGGATACATCCACGAGGGGGAGGAGCCGCCCGACCCCTGCCCCATCTGCGGCGCCCCCAAGGAAAAATTCGTACCGATCCAATGATATAATTTTTCCCGTTCGGACAGCTTCGGGCAGGAGGCCCCCATGCAGAAGTGGAGATGCATCGTGTGCGACTACATCTATGATCCCGCCGAGGGGGACCCGGACGGCGGCATCGACCCGGGGACGCCGTTCGAGAGCCTCCCGGACGACTGGGTCTGCCCGCTCTGCAGCGCCGGCAAGGACGAGTTCGAGAGGATCTAAGAGTAGCCGGCATGCCGACCGTGACGCTGGCGCCGAACGTCCACTGGGTGGGCGCGAAGGACCCCGACCTGGCGATCTTCGACATCGTCATCCCGACGGAGTACGGGACGACCTACAACGCCTATCTCGTCCGGGGAAGCGAGAAGACGGCCCTCATCGACTGCGTCAAGCGCCCCTTCGCGGAGGAGCTGTTCCGGAACATCTCCGGGTTCCTCCCCGTGGAGAAGCTCGATTACGTCGTGATCAACCATTCGGAGCCGGACCATGCCGGGGCGCTGGTGGACCTGCTGGAGCGCCACCCCAAGGTGACCGTGCTGCTCTCCCGGTCGGCCAAGACGTTCGTCGACAACCTCGTCAACGCGGGGTTCCCCTACCGGATCGTCAACGACGACGAGGAGCTCCCCCTCGGGGGAAAGACGCTCCGGTTCATCAACGCGCCGTTCCTCCACTGGCCGGACACCATCCTCACCTATCTCGTCGAGGATCGGATCCTGTTTCCGTGCGATTTCCTCGGCTCCCACTTCGCAAGCAAGGAGTTCTACAACGACGAGCTCCAAGAGCCGGAGAAGGCGAGAAATGCGTTCGAGTTCTACTACAGCACCATCATGCGGCCCTACAAGGAGCACGTCCTTAAAGCCTGCGAGCGGCTGAAGAGCTTCCCCGTCTCGATGATCGCGCCGTCGCACGGGCCGATCCTGCGGAAGGACCCCCAGTCGTACATCGACTGGTACGAGGAGCGCGCCTCCATCCTGTCCCGCGTCAAGGAAAAGAGGGTGGCGATCGTCTACGCCTCCGCGTACGGAAACACCGCCGCGATGGCCGGGAAGGTGGCGGAGGGCGTGCGCGCAGGGGGGGTCACCCCCGTCCTGATGAACGCCGTGGAAGCGCCGATGGACAAGATCATCGACGAGTTCGAGGTGTCGGCGGGGTTCCTCATCGGGACTCCGACGCTGAACAGCAACGTCCCGCAGCCGATCCTCCAGCTGATCGCCAACCTGGTCGTCCTGAACGTCAAGGGGAAGCCGGCGTCGGTGTTCGGGTCCTACGGCTGGAGCGGCGAGGCGATCAAGACGGTCCAGGACATCCTGACCTCCATGCGCCTCAAGGTTACCCCCGAGCCCGTCCGGGTCCGGATGGCCCCCTCCGAGGCGGACCTTGCGTCCTGCGTGGCATTCGGCAGAAAGTTCGCCGAGATCGTCCAGGGCGGATGAGCGTGGCTTACTTCTTCTTCAGCGGATCCGACCCTTCCTTGTGAAGCTCCCGGTCGGCGTCCTTCTTGATCTGCTTCTGATGCTCGAGCGCCTCCCCGCGGATGTGCGCCTTGCACGTCGGGCAGATGGTGTCCTCACCGGGGTCCGTCTTTCCGCACACGATGCAACGCCTCTTGTCCTCGGTCATCGGTCCCTCCACGCCGCATCGGCGCGATGCTTCTCGAGAGTTGCCGTCCACAAAGATAGAATACGCCGGAAACGGAAAATGGTTACCAACATCTTAAAACGCAGGAGACCCCGATGCCGGTGGGCAAGGAAAAGTCACGGATTCCCGAGAAGCCCCGCCAGGGACTCGTACTGGTCCTGACGGGGGAGGGGAAGGGAAAGACGACGTCGTGCCTGGGGATGGCGGTACGTGCGGTCGGCTACGGGATGCACGTCGTCATGATCCAGTTCATCAAGGGGTCGCTGCATTACGGCGAGCTGGACGGAGCCAAGCGGCTGGCCCCGGAGTTCGAGCTGATCCCGATGGGGAAAGGGTTCGTCGGCATCATGGGCGACACGCTGGACTTTTCCACGCACGCCAGGGCCGCCGCGGAGGCGCTTGCGGCAGCGCGGGAGAAGATGCTCTCGGGGAAGTTCGACATCGTCATCCTGGACGAGGTCAACGTTGCCCTGCACCTTCGGCTGATCCCGCTCGCGGACGTGATCTCCCTCATCCAGGAAAAACCGGGGAACGTCCACCTCATCCTCTCCGGCCGGCATGCGCACGAAGAGGTGATCCGGCACGCCCACCTGGTCACGGAGATGCGGAACGTCAAGCACCCCTTCGACCTCGGGATCGAGGCGGAAAAAGGGATCGACTATTGAGCGGGACGCCCGAAAACGTAGAGGTGAAGGAAGATCTCTCCGACTGCCCCCGCTGCGGGGCGGGACGGGGGTTTCACGTTTCTTTCCGCAGGAAGGGCCGATCCCTTGCGGTGATCCTCGTCTGCCCCTCGTGCGGCTTCCGCTTCACTGTCGGGGAGTGGGCCTTCCCCACGGGAGAGCCGCGCCCGTTCGACCCCGCGATCGACTCCGGGCCGTAAGGCGTCCCTTCGCGAGTCTCGATTGCCCGTCCCTGCAACGGACTTGGCCCCGACCGGCTTCACCGCCTCGGAGGGGGGACTCCGTTCGTGGCTCGACGTGCGATGGATCCACACGTCTGCGCTTTACCTCACTGCGCCCCCCTCCTGCGGCGGCTCCGCCGGACCCTCCTGCGACGTGATCCCCAAATGGAAGGCGCAGCCGAAGGGGGGCCTCGCGCAGCGAGTAGCCACAAACGCGGAACCGGCGTAGGCCACGCGTTCCTGGCAATGGAGAGCTTGGCGGACGGTGACGGGAGATCGAAGGCCGGGGAAGGGACCTTGGAGCACGTTCGCTGGACGAAGCCGGGGAGCCGGGCGGATCGCAAGCGAGGTCCCCCCTGAGGCGAAGCGACTTCCGTGTGCGTCGCACATCGCAGGAGGGGGGCGCAGCCGGGTGAGCGCCTCTACTTCGTGCGCTCCAGGAGCGAGGTGCCGTAGAGCAGACCGAAGTAGTCCTGGATGTTCCGGATGTAGAGCTTCCCGCCGCCGGCCAGGTTTTCCCCGGCGAGTTGCCCCTGCTTTAAGGCGCTGCGCCACCCGAAATTGATGCGGCTCTCCCGGCGGTTGATGTCGAACACCTCCGCGCAGTCGCCCGCCGCGAAGATGTTGGACACGTTGGTACGCAGGTATTCGTCGACGAGGATCCCCGTTCCCACCTTGACGCCGCTTCCCTCCAGGAACCCGACGGCCGGCAGCCGCTCCGTGGCGGCCACGATCATCTGGCAGCGGATCTCCTCGCCGCCCGCCGTGCAGACGATGTACGTCTTCCCGTCCAGGTCCAGCACGTCCGTGATGTCGGTCCCTTCCTTGATCTGCACGCCGTTGTTCCGAAGCTGCTCCGTGATTCTCGCCTCGACCTCCCCGGAGATAGGGTTGCCGAACCGGGGCAGCCCCGGGCTGACCCAGATCACCTGCTGGCCCAGCTTGCGAAGCGCCCGGGCAGCCTCGATCCCCAGGTACCCCGGTCCGTAGACCACGGTGACGTCGGCGCGCATGGCGCGCGCGCGGATCCGCAGCGCGTCCCCGAAGGAGTTCAGCAGAAGGAACGCCCCGACGTTCCCCATGAGGGCGAGCGGCAGGATCGGCCTCCCCCCGGTGGCGATGAGGAGGAAGTTGTACGTCTCCTCCGTACCGTCGGAAAAGATGACCCGGTTCTTCGCGGCGTCCACCCGCCGGGCGCGCTTGCCGTGCCGGACCTCGATTTTTTCGGCGGCGAGATTTTTCCCCTGCGGGTCCGCGATGGCGGTGGGCTCCATCTCCCCGGAGATGATGTCGGGGATGCAGGGCCGGAGGTACGGCGGAAAGAACTCCTCCGTTGCGAGGATCACCTCGGCGTCCTTCTCCACGTTCCGGACTGCCTTGGCCGCGGCGATCCCAGCGGGACCGCTTCCGAGTATCAGGTATCGCATGAAATCCCTCCACGATTTGGTTTCGGCTTGGAGACTATAATTTTAATGCCAGAAGGCGTGCAGTGAAAATCGAATTTATCGTCAGGCCAGCGGCCCCTGGTGACGGACGTCCTTCCCCTGGATCATGAAGATCACATTCTCGCAGATGTTGGTCGCATGGTCCGCGATCCGCTCCACGTACCGGGAGACCAGGATCAGCTCCAGCCCACGGGCGATGGTAGTGGGGTCGGCCATCATGTAGGTCAAGAGCTCCCGGAACACCTGGTCCTTCAGATGGTCGACCAGGTCGTCTTTCTTGATCGTCTCGTACGCCAGTGCATCGTTCCCGTTCACGAAGGCGTCGAGGGCGTCCCGGAGCATCTCCTTGGCGATCTCGGCCATCCGCGGGATGTCGATCAGCGGCTTCACGGGGGGGACGGTGAGGAGGAATTCCGCCCGCTCGGTGATGTTGATCGCCTGGTCGCCGATCCGCTCCAGGTCGGTGTTGATCTTCATGGCCGCGGTGATGAACCGGAGGTCGACGGCGGCGGGCTGCCGCAGCGCGATCATCTCCAGGCAGATCTCGTCGATGTCGATGTGAAGCTGGTTGACCTGCGTTTCCATCGCCGTGACTTCCGGGAGCATCTCGATCTTCCGCTCCACCAGCGCCTGGATGACCCGGTGGGTCATCTGCTCGACCAGCCCCCCCATCCGGAGGACCGTCTCCCGCAGGTTCCCCAGCTCTTCCTGGTAATGTTTCTTCATGTCCGCTCCCTGCCTTCCATGTTATCCGAACCTGCCGGTGATGTATTCCTCGGTCCGCTTGTCGGCAGGGTTCGTGAAAATCTTCGCGGCCTTGTCCATCTCGATCAGGTCGCCCAGAAGGAAGAAGGCGACGTAATCGGCGATCCGCCCGGCCTGCTGCATGTTGTGGGTGACAACCACGATCGAGTACTTGTCGCTCAAGTCCTCGATCAGCTCCTCGATCTTGGAGGTCGACACGGGGTCCAGCGCCGAGCAGGGCTCGTCCATCAGCAGGACTTCGGGCTCCACGGCGAGCGCCCGCGCGATGCAGAGCCGCTGCTGCTGCCCGCCGGAGAGACTCGTCCCCGGCCGGTCCAGGTGGTCCTTCAGCTCGTCCCACAGGGCCGCCATCCGCAGCGATTTTTCCACCAACTCGGCGATCT
Source organism: Deltaproteobacteria bacterium RBG_16_64_85 (assembly GCA_001798885.1). Taxonomy (NCBI): domain Bacteria; class Deltaproteobacteria; species Deltaproteobacteria bacterium RBG_16_64_85. The sequence continues at coordinate 5,898 of MGQW01000060.1, read as the reverse complement.
CGGAGCGGGACCGTTTCTTCCCGTTGAATCTCAGCCCCACGGCCACGTTCTCGAATGCGGACATCCGGGGGAAGGGGTTCGGCTGCTGGAAGACCATCCCGACCTTCCGGCGCAGCAGCACGGGGTCGATCTTCTCCGAGTAGATGTTCCGCCCGTCGAAGAGGACGTCCCCGGAGACCCGGAAACCTGGGGTCAGGTCGTGCATCCGGTTCAGGCAGCGGATGAAGGTGCTCTTGCCGCACCCCGAGGGGCCCATCACCGAGGTGACCGAGTTCCTGCGGATGTCCATCGTGATATTCTTGAGCACCTGGTGGTCCCCGAACCAGGCGCAAAGGTTGTTCACTTTCAATGCGTTCTCCATCGCTCGTCTTTCCCTCCTACTTCCTCACCCTCGTAAAGTACCGCGCCCCGGCGCTGATGACCAGGACCATCCCGATCAATACGACCGCGCCGGCCCACGCCTTGTCGTGCCAGTCTTCGTACGGGGAAATCGCGTAGTTGAACACCTGGAGCGGGACGGCGGCGATCGGCTGGTCCAGCCCCGTCTGCCAGAACTGGTTTCCCAGGGCGGTGAACAGAAGGGGGGCGGTTTCCCCGACGATCCGCGCCATCGCCAGCAGGATCCCGGTGACGATCCCCGCCGTGGCGGTCCGGACCGTGATGAAGAGCGTCGTCTTCCACCGCTCGATCCCGAGCGCCAATGCCGCCTCCCGCACCGACTGCGGGACCGTCCGCAGCATCTCCTCCGTCGTCCGGACCACGACGGGGATGAAGATCATGGCCAGCGCGGCGGCGCCCGCCCAGGCGGAGAACCGCTTCATGGGAAGGACCAAGAGGATGTAGCCGAAGATCCCCATGATGATCGACGGGACGCCCGCCAGCGTGTCGACGGCGAACCGGACTGCGGAGGCGAACTTCCCCCTGCCATACTCGGCCAGGTAGATTCCGGCCATGACCGCCATCGGGATCCCGCCCGCCATCGCCAGTCCCGCGATCGTCAGCGTCCCCAGGATGCCGTTTGCGATCCCGCCCCCCGGCTCCCCGACGGGATGGGGGAGGTCGGTCAGCAGCGTCCATTTGAGCTCTCTGGCCCCCTTCCAGAGGAGGTCGAAGAAGATCAGGAAAAGGGGCAGGATCACCAGCAGGGCGGAGAGGGCGAAGAGCACCCTTGCGGCCTTGTCGGCGGCCCGGCGGCGATAAGCGATCGATTCCATCTCTTCAGATCCCCCGGGCGGCGTGGGACACCATCGTCTTGAGGATCCACTTCGCCGCGAGGTTGGCCAAGAACGTGATGAGGAAGAGCACCAGGCCGATCTCCACCAGCGCCGCCAGGTAAAGTTCTCCGGTTGCCTCGGTGAACTCGTTGGCGATCACGGCGGCCATCGAGTAGCCGGGCTGAAAGACCGACAGGAAGATGTCAGGCCGGTTCCCGATCACCATGGTGACCGCCATCGTTTCTCCCAGAGCCCTTCCCAGTCCGAGGATGGTCGCCCCGAAAATTCCCGGAATGCAGTGCTGGCCGATGACGATCCGGATCATCTCCCAATGGGTCCCCCCCAATGAAAGAACGGCCTCCTTCTGGAGTCGGGGAACCGTGGCGAGGACCTCCCGGCTGACCGAGAGGATGAACGGGAGGATCATGATGGAGAGCAGCACGCCCGCGGCCAGCATGCTGGGCCCGTACACCGGCCCCTTGAAGAGGGGAATCCAGCCGAGGTATTTCGCCGCCGGCTTCATGAGGAGGTCCCGCAGGACGGGGACCAGGACGAAGATCCCCCAGAGCCCGTAGATCACGCTCGGGATGGCCGCCAGAAGCTCCGCAAGGAACGCCACCGGCGTCTTCAGCCATTCCGGCGCGAACTCGTTGATGAAAATGGCGGAGCCCACGGCCAGCGGGACCGCGATCAAGAGCGCGATGAAGGAGGAGACAATCGTTCCGTAGATGAAGGTGAGCGCCCCGAAATTTTCCGCGACCGGGTCCCACGTTTTCGTCACGAGGAACGATGCGCCGAATTTCCTGATCGAAGGGAGCGACTCCGCTACAAGGATCGCGAACAGTAGAACGGCCAGGAACAGAACCCCGAACGCAAAAAGGGCGGTCGTCTTCTCGAAGAGGAGGTCTTTCGGGTTGTCCCCGGCCTTACGCGTCATACCGTCCTTGTCATCCTTGTCGTGCCGCAGGGAGCAGAGATGAAAAGGGGGGGATATCCCCCCCTTCCCGTCATCTTGCAGAAGAGCCGGATAATCAGTACAGGCTCTTTCCCCGGAAGTTGATCTGCCGGATCGCCTTGTCCACCATTTCCACCACCGGTTTAGGTATCGGGGCGTAGAGAAGCGGCGCGTTCATCCTCTGGCCGTCGCGGATCGCCCACTTGAGGAACGTCACGAGCGCTTTCCCCTTCGCTTCATCCCTCTGGTCCTTGTAGACGAGGAGCCAGGTCAGCCCGCAGATACCGTAGGAATCCTGCCCCGGGGCGTCCACAAGGGTCAACCGGAAGTCGGCGGGCATGGTCTTGGCCGCTCCGGCCGCCGCCGCGGAGGTGGATTCGAGCGTCGGGAGCACGAAATTCCCCTCCTTGTTCCGCAAGGCCGCCACCGTCATCCGGTTTTGCATCGCGTAGGCCAGCTCGACGTACCCGACGGCGCCGGGGGTCTGCTTGACCACCCCCGCGACTCCCTCGTTCCCTTTTCCGCCGAGGCCGACCGGCCAGTTCACCGACTTTCCCCGGCCGATCTTCGCCCGCCAATCCGTGCTGACCGCGGAGAGGTAATTGGTGAAGATATCCGTGGTCCCCGAGCCGTCCGACCGGTGGGCGACCACGATGTCCGCGGCGGGAAGTTTCGCGCCGGGGTTCAGGCCGGCGATCCGGGGATCGTTCCACCGGGTGATTTTCCCGAAGTAGATGTCGACGAGGACGTCCGGCGTCAACTTGAGGCCGCTCTGGATCTTTTCCAGGTTGTAGACGACCGTCACCGCGCCGATCGCCGTGGGGATGTGGAAGATCGGCCCGGGAAGCTTGGCCAGCTCATCCTCGTTCATCGGGGCGTCGCTGGCCCCGAAATCGACGGTCCCCGCGGTGATCTGCTTGACGCCGCCGCCCGACCCGATCGACTGGTAGTTGAACTTCAATCCCGGGTGGGAGTTGGAATACTCGTAGAACCACTTGGAGTACAGCGGGTAGGGGAACGTCGCCCCTGCCCCGGTGATGGTCAGCGTATCCGCCGCCATCGTTGGAAGCCCCCATGCAAGACCGAGCATGGCCAGGCCGATTCCGAGCCACCGTCCGATCCCTTTTCTCATCGTGCCGATCCTCCTTTGCATTGAACTACAGATATGGGAGGAATCTTACCGACTGTACATCAAGGGTCGGTGTGGGGAATGTTAAGTTCGTGTTAAGAAGGGAGGGGGGAAGGAAGATGCTCTCACGCCACGTTATCGAGAGCTCGGCCTTGGGCAGGTTTCTCCATTCCCCGTAACCTTTCGTAAAAAATTGACGAGGCGGATCGAAGCATCTTGCAATCCGTGTAGGACAGATCGACGCTTAGCCGGATACAGACCGAACAAGCGTTCTCAACGAGGACCGTTGAATCGTCCTCCAATCCGAGTATGCCTTTGGAGATGAGGTCTTGGAGGACCCGTTCAACCTCCCGGGAATAGCATGCCTTTCCTTCAATTAAAAAATCGATTCCGGAGACAAGGGAGTCATGCGATTGCATTTCCGACACGATCGAGTGAATCCTTTGAAAGGGGATTCGCTCGCCAGGCCGGGCCGCAAACATCAGGATCCCGGAGATCCATTCCGAGAGACTTGGGGAACCTGATTTCATCGAATTTCCTCCGTCCTAAAGAAAATCATGAACTTTATTTAGAGATGCACATCAAGAAGAAACGTTTCCTGTTGGTCATCTTTGGCCCGCTCGCGGCGGGCCGAATGCCGGAATCCGGATCAGGAAGCGGGTTCCCACACCGAGCCGGCTTTCCGCCCGGATCGTTCCCCGGTGGGATTCGACGATGTGCTTCGCGATGGAGAGTCCGAGGCCCGTTCCTCCCAGGTCGCGGGACCTCCCCTGGTCCACCCGGTAGAACCGCTCGAAGATCCGGGGGAGATGTTCCTGGGAAATGCCCGGCCCGTCGTCTGCGACCTCCAGGAGACAGACCCCCTCTTCGGCTCTACCCGCAAGGGTGATACGGCCGCCTTCCTTGCCGTACTTGATGGCGTTGTCCAACAGATTCGACACGGCCAGGGTCAGCTTGCGGACGTCCGCCCGGAGGGTGACGTGCTCCCCATGGACCACCATGGTTTTCCCCGTATGCTCGGCCGCCTGTCTGTGGAGGGCGGCGACGCGATCGAGAAAGGCCGGCAGCAGGATCTCCTCGATTTCCAGTGGCGACTGCCCGGATTCCGCCCTCGAGAGCTCCAGGAGGTCCTCGATGAGCCGGTCCATCCGGAGCGCATTCGCGCAGGCAATCGAAAGAAAGGAGGGGTCGATCGGGGCCCCTTCCTTCAACGCGTCCTCCATCGCTTCCAGGTATCCCCGGATGTTCGTCAGGGGGGTCCGCAGCTCGTGCGAGGCGTTGGAGACGAAATCGCTTTTCACCCGCGCCAGCCGTTTCTCCTCGGTGATGTCCCGAAGGGTGAGCAGGAGGTCTGTCCCCGGTGAAGCGTCGTACCGGACTGTCGTCCCCGCAAGGCGCACCGTCCGGTCGTCGGTACGCGTTGGGATAAAGGCATCCCTGGGGGCCGGGCTTTCCCCCTTTCTCCAACTGCCGATGAAGGACAGCACCTCGGGGTGCCGGATCGCCTCCGCAACCGGGCGCCCTTCCGCTGGCGCGTCAGCCGTCCCAAGGATTTTTGCGGCCTCGCGGTTCATCATTCGGAGGGTCCGGTCGCCCGCGATGACGACGACTCCTTCGGAGAGGTTCTCCAGGAGCGTGGCCAGGCGGGCTTTTCCCGCCTCCAGCTGGGAGATCGTCTCTTCGAGCCGGGATGCCGTCAGGTCCAGCGCCGCCCCCAGCTCCTCCAGCTCGTCCCCCGTCTTGATGTGGACGCGTTTCCCGAAATTTCCCGACGCCAGTTCCCGGGCTGCGGCGGTCATCTCCTTGAGCGGGCCGGTCACCCGTTTCGCCCGTATCGCGGTCCCGGCGAGCATCAGCAGGAACGCCGCGATCCCCGTCCCCCAGGTGATCGCGCGGATCCGGTCGAGCCGCCGGTAAAGGAGGGTGACCGGGATGGACGTTCGGGCGACTGCTACGATGCGTCCGTCGGAGAGGACCGGGATCGCGAAGTAACGCTCCTCTTCCCTCACGGTGATGCTGCGCCGTAGAGAGACACCGGGTTCACCGGAAAGCGCCGTATGGACCTCGGGCCGGTTGGCGTGGTTTTCCATCCCGGCGAGCCCGGAGGCCCCGACGGTCGAGTCCGCCACCACCGTCCCGTCGGGAAGGATGATCGTCAGCCGGATCTCCAGGTCCTTGCCGAGCCGGTCGCCTTCCCGGGCGATCTTTCCACGGTCCGGATGCGGGTCTTCCAGAAGGGGACGGAACATTTCCGAGACCAGCCGGGCCTGCCGCTGCAGGTTGCCGTCCACTTCGTCCAACGCGTATTTCCGGAACTGGAGATAACCGGCGATGCCCGCGAAGGCGAGGGCCGTGCCGGTGATCACGAAATAGGTGAGGAAGAACTTCGTCGCGATGGAGACCCGGGCCCGCAAGCCTTCATCCCCCCCGCAGCTTGTACCCGACGTCCTTGACGGTCTCGATCGCCTCCGAGAGGAACGGAATCTTCTGGCGGAGCTTGGCGATGTGTACGTCGACCGTGCGGTCGATGACGTACGTTCCCTCGCCCCAGACTTTTTTCAAGATCGATTCGCGGGTGAGGACCCGGCCGGGCGCCGAAA
>MGQW01000059.1 GCA_001798885.1 Deltaproteobacteria bacterium RBG_16_64_85 | reverse complement strand
CGCCGTCAGCGTCGTCTTCCCGTGATCCACGTGGCCGATCGTACCTACATTCACGTGCGGCTTCGTGCGCTCAAACTTCTGCTTGGACATGGCTTCTCCTCCGCTAGGGGGGGTTCTCTTCAGGCGCCCTTGACCTTGGCGACGACTTCCTCGCTCACCGAGAGCGGTGCCGGCTCGTAATGGCCGAACTGCATCGTGTAGGTGGCCCTGCCCTGCGTCTTGGACCGGAGGTCGGTGGCATACCCGAACATCAGGGCCAGCGGCACGTGGGAGGCGATCACCTGCGTGTTTCCCCGCGCCTCGATCTTCAGGATGCGGCCTCTTCGGGAGCTTAAGTCTCCGATCACGTCTCCAAGGAACTCCTCGGGAGTCACCACCTCCACCGCCATGATCGGCTCAAGCAGGATGGGCACCGCGTTGTTGCACGCCGCCTTGAAGGCCATCGAGCCCGCGATCTTGAAGGCCATTTCCGAGGAGTCGACCTCGTGGTACGAACCGTCGAACAGCGTGACCTTGACATCGACGACGGGGTATCCGGCGACTACGCCGTTCTCGGAGGCCTCGCGGATGCCCTTTTCCACCGCCCCGATGTATTCCCTGGGGATGACGCCGCCGACGATCTTGTTGACGAACTCGAAGCCCTTCCCCTTCTCGTTGGGCTCGACGGTGATCCAGACGTGTCCGAACTGTCCCCGCCCGCCGGTCTGCCGGATGTATCTCCCCTCTTTCTTCGCGGCGCGGGTGACGGTTTCCCGGTACGCCACCTGCGGCCGGCCGACGCTGGCCTCCACCTTGAACTCCCGCATCAGCCGGTCCACGATGATCTCCAGGTGAAGTTCCCCCATCCCGGAGATGATCGTCTGCCCCGTCTCCTCGTCGTTCCGGACCTGGAACGACGGGTCCTCCAGGGCAAGCTTCTGCAGCGAAAGGCCCAGTTTCTCCTGGTCGGCTTTTGTCTTGGGCTCGATGGCGATGGAGATGACCGGGTCGGGGGCGGTGATCGACTCCAGAACGATCTCGTGCTCCGGGTCGCAAAGGGTGTCGCCGGTGAACGCATTCTTGAGCCCCACGCACGCGGCGATGTCCCCGGCATAAACGCTCTTGAGCTCTTCCCTCTTGTTCGCGTGCATCTTCAGCAGGCGGCCGATCCGTTCCTTTTTCCGGCGGGTCGAGATGTAGACGTGGTCTCCGGAATGGAGCGTCCCCGAGTAGACGCGGACGAAGGTGAGATGCCCGACGAACGGATCGTTCATGATCTTGAACGCCAGCGCGCAGAAGGGGTCTGAATCGTCGGCCTTCCGCTCGACCGTCGAATTGTCCCGGGGGTCGATGCCCGTGAACGGGGGGATGTCCAGCGGCGACGGCAGGTAGTCGACCACGGCGTCGAGCATCGGCTGCACACCCTTGTTCCGGAAGGCGGAGCCGCACACCACGGGCACGATTTTCAGCCCGATGGTCGCCTGGCGAATCGCCGCCGTGAGTTCGCAGACCTCGACCGGCTCCCGGTTGAGGTACTTCACCAATAGGGAATCGTTCACGTCCGCAAGGGATTCCAGGAGCGTTTCCCGCGCGGCGGCCACGGCATCCCGAAGATTTTCCGGCAGCGGCTCCTCGTGGTACTTGGCGCCCAGCGTGTCTTCGTCCCAGACCACCGCCTGCATCCGCACCAGGTCGATGATTCCCCGGAACTCGTCCTCTTTTCCCAGCGGCAGCTGGATCGGGACCGGGTTCGCCGCCAGCCGCTCTTTCATCATCCGGATGCAGCGGTCGAAATCGGCGCCGGTACGGTCCATCTTGTTGATCATGGCGAGGCGCGGGACCCGGTACTTGTCGGCCTGCCTCCACACCGTTTCGGACTGCGGCTCCACCCCGGCCACGGCATCGAACACGGCAACCGCGCCGTCCAGGACGCGCAGTGAACGCTCCACCTCGATCGTGAAGTCCACGTGCCCCGGGGTGTCGATGATGTTGATCCGGTGGCCTTTCCAGAAACAGGTGGTTGCCGCGGAAGTGATGGTGATCCCCCGCTCCTGCTCCTGCTCCATCCAGTCCATCGTCGCCGTGCCCTCGTGTACCTCCCCCAGCTTGTGGGAAACGCCCGTGTAATACAGGACCCTCTCCGTCGTGGTCGTCTTCCCGGCGTCGATGTGGGCCATGATCCCGATGTTCCGGGTCTTTTCCAGCGACGTGGCTCTGGACACGAAATTGCTTCCTTCCCTTTCCTTTCGCCAGTTACCAGCGGTAATGGGCGAACGCCTTGTTGGCCTCCGCCATCTTGTGGGTGTCTTCCTTCTTCTTGATCGTCGTCCCGCGGTTGTTGAAGGCGTCGATCAGCTCCGCGGAGAGCTTCGCTACCATGGTTTTCTCCGCCCGGTCCCGCGCGAAGCCGACCAGCCATCGGATCGAAAGCGAGAGGCGCCGGTCGGGCCGGACCTCGATGGGGACCTGGTAGGTCGCCCCGCCGACCCGCCGGGACTTGACCTCGACGAGGGGCTTCGCGTTCTCGATCGCCTTCTTGAGAACGACGACCGGGTCCTCCTTGGTCTTGTCCTTGATGATGTCCATCGAGCCGTAAACCACGTTCTCGGCGACGCGCTTCTTCCCCTCTTTCATCACGGCATGAATCATTTTCGCGACGAGCACGTCGCCGTACACGGGGTCCGAATCCACTCCCCGCTTGGACACATATCCGCGCCTGGGCATGAGGTTCGCCTCCTCCAACAGATGACTGTCGTTCCAAAAACCGGCAAACGCCCCCGCCGGGACGCATCGTTCCCACGCGACCGCGTTTTCCGCTCTTTTCACCCGTTCCGGCAGACCCGCCGGGGAAAGGCCGGTACTTCTGAATCCGGTTAGGGAAAGCTATTTGGGTCGCTTGGTGCCGTACTTCGACCGCGACTTCCGTCTGTCCTGGACACCAACGGAATCCAGCTTTCCACGGATGATGTGATACCGCACGCCGGGGAGGTCCTTGACTCTGCCCCCCCGGATCAACACGACCGAATGCTCCTGCAGATTGTGCCCTTCGCCGGGGATGTAAACGGTCACCTCGACCCCGTTGGTCAGACGGATCCTGGCGACCTTCCGGAGAGCCGAGTTCGGCTTCTTCGGCGTGGTGGTATAGACGCGGAGGCAGACTCCCCTCTTCTGCGGACAGCGTTCGAGCGCGGGGGAGTTGCTCCTCACCGCCTCCACTTCGCGGCCTTTCCGGACCAGCTGGTTGATCGTGGGCATTCCTTCGGTTTTCCTTCCCGTTTTCAGTTCCTTTTTGCTCTAAACAGAATCATTTTTTTTACCATGGCGGAAATATCATGTCAACCGGTTTCTTCCTCTTCGGCACCGTCTTCCGGCAGCACCTCTTCCCGCACCTCCGTGGGCAGCGGCGGGTCGGCCTCGAACCCCGCCGTCCGGTAGAGGATTCCCCCCGTCCCGGCGGGAATCAGGCGGCCCATGATGACGTTTTCCTTGAGCCCCGACAGGTTGTCGACCCTCCCGTGGACGGCGGCATCGGTGAGGATCTTCGTCGTCTCCTGGAAGGAGGCGGCCGAGATCCAGGACTCCGTCGAAAGCGACGCCTTGGTGATCCCGAGGAGCTGGGGGTCTGCCTTGGCGGGTTTTTCGCCATCTGCCTTGATCCGCTCGTTCTCCTCGCGGAACACCCACTTCTCCACGCTTTGTCCGATCAGGAAGTTCGTGTCCCAGGGGTCGGTGATCTTGACCCGGCGGAGCATCTGCCGGACGATGACCTCGATGTGCTTGTCGTTGATCCGCACGCCCTGGAGCCTGTAGACCTCCTGGATCTCGTCCACGAGGAACCGGGCCAGCTCCTTGTCTCCAAGGACCCTGAGGATGTCGTGCGGATTGGGCGAGCCGTCCATCAGCGCCTCTCCCGCCCGGACCCGTTCCCCGTCGTGGACGGTGATGTGCTTGCCGCGCGGGATCGTGTACTCCCTCGCCTCGCCGATGTCGGGGACCACCTGGATCTTTCTCTTCCCCTTGAAGTCCTTCCCGAGCCTGACCACGCCGTCGATCTCCGAGATCACCGCGTACTCCTTCGGCTTCCTCGCCTCGAAGAGCTCGGCCACCCGGGGCAATCCTCCGGTGATGTCCTTGGTCTTCGTCGTCTCCCGGGGGATCTTCGCGATGATGGTCCCGGCCTGCACCACCTGGCTCTCGTCCACCAGGATGTTCGAGCCCATGGGAAGCAGGTACCGGGCGTCGCTCGTGGAGCCGGGGAGCTTGAGCGTCCGGTTCTTTTCGTCCTTGAGCGAGATCCGGGGCCTCGCGTCGGGGTCCCTCGGCTCGATGATCACGCGGGTGGACCGCCCGGTCACCTCGTCGACCTGATCCCGCATCGTGACGCCTTCGATGATGTCCCCGAACTTGATCCGGCCGGAGACCTCCGTGAGGATCGGGATGTTGTAGGGATCCCACTCCGCCAGCCGCTGGCCTTCCTTGATCTTTTCGCCGTCCTTCACCATCAAGGTGGCCCCGTAGGTGATCTGGTACTTCTCGCGCTCGCGCTTGTTCTCGTCGGCGACGATCAGGAAACCGTTCCGGTTCATCGCGACCAGCTTCCCTTCCTTGTTCTTGACCACGCTCAAGCCCTGGAACTTCACCTTGCCGTCGTGCTTTGCCTGGATGTAGCTCTGCTCCACGAACCGGGATGCGGCGCCTCCGATGTGGAACGTCCGCATGGTGAGCTGCGTCCCCGGCTCGCCGATCGACTGCGCGGCGATAATCCCGATCGACTCGCCGTTGGCCACCATCTTTCCGCGGGCCAGGTCGCGCCCATAGCACAGGGCACACACTCCCCGCTTGCTCTCGCAGGTGAGCGCGGAGCGGATCTTCACCTCGTCGAGGCCCGACATCTCGATCTGGCGGGCCACGTCCTCATCGATTTCCTCGTTGGCGGAGAGGATCAGGTTCTCGTCGGCGTCGTAGATGTCCTCCAGTACCACCCGACCGAGGATGCGGTCGGAAAGCCGGTCGATGATCTCCCCTCCCTCGATCAGCGCTCGAACCGGGATTCCGTCCAGGGTCTGGCAATCCGCCTCGACGATGATGCAGTCCTGCGCGACATCCACCAGCCGCCGCGTAAGGTACCCGGAATTGGCGGTCTTGAGCGCCGTGTCCGCGAGCCCCTTCCTCGCCCCGTGCGTCGAAATGAAGTACTGCCCCACCGAGAGCCCTTCGCGGAAGTTCGATGTGATGGGGGTCTCGATGATCTCGCCGGAGGGCTTCGCCATGAGTCCCCGCATTCCGGCCAGTTGCCGCATCTGCTTGTCGGAGCCGCGGGCGCCCGAGTCCGCCATCATGTAGATGGGGTTGAAGCTCGGCACCTTTTTCTCCTTGCCGTCCTTTCCCCGGATGGATTCGGTCCCCATCTCGCGAAGCATCTCCTCGGCGATCTGCTCGGTCGCCGCCGACCAGATGTCGACCACCTTGTTGTAACGCTCGCCGTTGGTGATCAGCCCCTCGCGGTGCTCGTCGACGACGGCCTCGACCTCCGCGGTCGCCTTGTCGAGGAGTCTCGTCTTGTTGGACGGGATCTTCATGTCGTCGATGCAGATCGAGAGCCCGGAGAGAGTCGCGTAATGGAACCCCGTGGTCTTGAGCTGGTCCGCCAGGATCACGGTGGCCTTCTGACCGCAGCTGCGGTAGGCGACGTCGATCAGCTCGGCTAAGTCCTTTTTCTTCATCACCTTGTTGACGAACTCGAACGGGACTTCCTTCGGCACGACCTCGTACAAAAGGACACGCCCCGTCGTGGTTTCGAGGAGCTTCCCGTTCACCCGGACCCGGATTTGCGACTGGAGCTCCGCCTCTCCGGCGTCGAACGCGATCCGCACCTCCTCGAAGCTGGCGAACAGCTTTCCGTGCCCCTTCAGGCCCTCGCGCGGGCGGGTCAGATAGTAGATCCCCAGCACGATGTCCTGGGTGGGGCTGATCACCGGCTTCCCGTGGGCCGGGGAGAGGATGTTGTTCGTGGACATCATGAGGACCCGCGCCTCCATCTGCGCCTCGAGCGACAGGGGAACGTGGACCGCCATCTGGTCCCCGTCGAAGTCGGCGTTGAACGCGGTGCACACGAGCGGATGGAGCTGGATTGCCTTCCCCTCGATGAGGACGGGTTCGAACGCCTGGATTCCCAGGCGGTGCAGCGTGGGCGCGCGGTTGAGCATCACCGGAAGCTGGCGGATGACCTCGTCGAGGGCGTCCCAGACCTCCCGCTTCTCCTTCTCCACCATCTTCTTGGCGGCCTTGATCGTGGTCGCGTGTCCGCCTTCCTCCAGCTTGTTGAAGATGAACGGCTTGAACAGCTCGAGGGCCATCTTCTTCGGGAGCCCGCACTGGTGAAGCTTCAGCTCCGGCCCCACGACGATCACCGACCGCCCGGAGTAGTCCACCCGCTTTCCCAGCAGGTTCTGGCGGAACCGCCCGCCCTTCCCCTTCAGCATGTCGGAGAGGGACTTCAGGGGCCGCTTGTTCGAGCCGGTGATGAGCTTGCCGCGCCGGCCGTTGTCGAACAGCGCGTCGACCGCCTCCTGCAGCATCCGCTTCTCGTTGCGGATGATGATCTCGGGGGCGGACAGGTCGAGCAGCCGCTTCAGACGGTTGTTCCGGTTGATCACGCGGCGGTAGAGGTCGTTGAGGTCCGAGGTGGCGAACCGGCCGCCGTCGAGGGGAACCAGGGGACGCAGGTCGGGCGGAAGCACCGGGATCACGCTCATGATCATCCACTCGGGACGCTGACCGCTGTCTCTGAAGGCCTCGACGATCTTCAGCCGTTTGGAAATCTTCTTCTTCTTCGCCTCGGAGGCGGTGTCCACCATCTCCCGGCGTAGCTCCTCGGAGAGCTTCTCGAGGTTCAGCGTTTCCAGGAGCGCCTTCACGGCCTCCGCTCCCATTCCCGCCTTGAACCCGTCCCCGAACGACTCCCGCTTCTCCCGGAACTTCGCCTCGGTCAGGATCTCCATCTTCTGGAGGTCCGTGCCGCCGGGCTGGATCACGATGTACTTTTCGAAGTAGATGACTGCCTCCACGTCCTTCATCGGCATGTCCAGGATCGTGGCGATGCGGCTGGGAAGGCTTTTCAGGAACCAGATGTGGGCGACCGGGGAGGCCAGCTCGATGTGCCCCATCCGCTCCCGGCGGACCTTCGACTGGATCACTTCGACCCCGCATTTCTCGCAGACGATCCCGCGGTGCTTCATCCGCTTGTACTTGCCGCAGTTGCACTCGTAGTCCTTGATGGGGCCGAAGATCTTGGCGCAGAACAGACCGTCCCGTTCCGGCTTGAACGTCCGGTAGTTGAGCGTCTCCGGCTTCTTCACCTCGCCGTGCGACCACTTCTGGATCTGGTCCGGTGAAGCGATGGAAATCCGGATCCCTGAAAAATACAGGGGATCCTTCGGTTTTTCGGCTCTCGTAAAGAGGTCTTCCAAGGGGCGCCTCCAGGGTTCGTTCCGGTTATGAGGTTCCTACTTCCCTTCCTCGCTGATCAGCTCCACGTCCAGCCCCAGCGCCTGCAGCTCCTTGATCAGGACGTTGAAGGACTCCGGCAGGCCCGGTTCCAGGGAGAAGTTTCCCTTCACGATCGCCTCGTACATGCGGGCCCTGCCGGGCACGTCGTCCGATTTCACCGTCAGGAACTCCTGGAGCGTGAAGGCCGCGCCGTACGCCTCGAGCGCCCACACTTCCATCTCGCCGAGTCTCTGGCCGCCGAACTGCGCCTTCCCGCCCAGCGGCTGCTGGGTCACGAGCGAGTATGGCCCCGTGGACCGGGCGTGGATCTTGTCGTCCACGAGATGGTGCAACTTCAACATGTACATCGATCCGATCGTGACCGCCTGCTGGAACGGCTGGCCCGTCCTTCCGTCGTACAGCGTCGTCTGTCCCGATTCGGGCAGGCCGGCGAACTGAAGGTACCGCTTGATCTCCTGCTCGGTGGAGCCGCTGAAGACCGGGGACGCCATGAAGATGCCGTTCGAGAGGCTGTTCCCCAGACTCCGGACTTCGTCGTCGGTCAGCTTGTCCAGGTAGGCGACAAACCGTTCCGAATCGTAGATCTTCTTCATCCATTCCCGCACCGATCTCGGGCTGAACGCGTCCTCGACCAGCCGCCGGACCTGCTGGCCGAGCCCCCGCGCCGCCCATCCGAGGTGGGCCTCCATGATCTGCCCCACGTTCATGCGGGACGGAACCCCCAGCGGGTTGAGCACGATGTCCACGGGCGTCCCGTCGGCAAGGTACGGCATGTCCTCATCGGGCAGGACCCGGGAAATGACCCCCTTGTTCCCGTGGCGGCCGGCCATCTTGTCTCCGACCGAAAGCTTCCGCTTCATCGCGATGAACACCTTGACCATCTTCAGCACCCCGGGGGGCAGTTCGTCGCCCTTCCGGATGCGGTTGATCCTCTCCTCGAACACGGCGTGGACGAGGGCCACCTGGTCCTGTGCGACCTGGTGGATCTCCTCCAGCCGCTCCTTGACCGTTTCGTCCTCCTCCACGGCGATCTGGGTCCACGTCTCCCTGGGGATGGCGTCCAGAACCTCTGCCGTAAGTTTCTTCCGTTTGGCGAGGATCACCTCCGAGCGGTCCTCGCCGGTGAGCCGGGTGGCAGAGGTTTTCCCCAGCAGCAGGCCGCGCATCTTCCCGTAGGCGGTCTCCAGGATGATCCGGATCTCGTCGTCCTGGTCGCGGAGGATCCTGCCCAGCTCCTTTCCCTCCAGCGCCTGGGCGCGTTCGTCCTTCTCTCCCCCCTTCCGCGTGAACACCTTGGCGTCGATCACGATCCCTTCGATCCCCGGGGGAACCCGGAGGGAGGAGTCTTTCACGTCCCCCGCCTTGTCCCCGAAAATCGCCCGCAGTAGCTTCTCCTCGGGGGACAGCTGGGTTTCTCCTTTGGGGGTCACCTTGCCCACGAGGATGTCCATGGGCTTGACCCGGGCCCCGATGCAGATGATCCCGCTCTCGTCGAGGTCCTTCAGGGATTCCTCGCTGATGTTGGGGATGTCGGCGGTGATCTCCTCCTTGCCGAGCTTCGTCTCCCGGGCGACGCACTCGAATTCCTCGATATGAATGGAGGTGAAGACGTCTTCCTTGACGACTTTCTCCGACACCAGGATCGAGTCCTCGAAGTTGTATCCCCCCCAGGGCATGAAGGCGACCAGGACATTCCGCCCGAGGGAGAGTTCTCCCTCGGAGGTCGCCGGTCCGTCGGCGATCACTTCGCCGTCGGCGATCCGCTGTCCGAGGGTGACGATCGGCTTCTGGTTGACGCACGTGTTCTGGTTCGAGCGCCGGAATTTCACCAGGTTGTAGATGTCGGCGCCGTATTTCCCGGTTTCGTCCGGCTCGTCCGGGCGGATCACGATCCGCCGGGCGTCGACCGACTCCACCGCTCCTCCCCGGCGCGCGACCACCGCCGCGCCGGAATCCTGCGCCACGACAGCTTCCATCCCGGTGCCGACGAGAGGAGGTTCGGTCCACAGGAGCGGCACGGCCTGCCGCTGCATGTTCGAGCCCATGAGCGCGCGATTCGCGTCATCGTGCTCCAGGAACGGGATGAGTGAGGCGGCGACGGAAACGAGCTGGTTCGGCGAGACGTCCATGAGGGTGACTTCGGACGCCCGCACCATGGCGAACTCGCCTCCTTTCCTGGCGATGACCACCTCCCGGGTGAACCTTCCGGAAGCGTCCACGGCCGCGTTCGCCTGCGCGATGACGTGCCTCTCCTCGTCCATGGCGGAGAGGTAAACGATCTCCTTCGTCACGACGCTGTCCTTGACTACCCGATACGGGGTCTCGATGAACCCGAACTCGTTGATCCGGGCGAAGGTCGATAGCGACGCGATCAGCCCGATGTTCGGCCCTTCCGGCGTCTCGATGGGGCAGATCCGTCCATAATGGGTGGGATGCACGTCGCGAACCTCGAATCCGGCACGCTCCCGCGTCAGGCCCCCCGGCCCCAGCGCGGACACCCTGCGCTTGTGCGTCACCTCGGAGAGCGGGTTGGTCTGGTCCATGAACTGGGAGAGCTGGGACGACCCGAAGAACTCCTTGATGACCGCGGAAACCGGTTTGGCGTTGATCAGGTCGTGGGGCATCAGGGTCTCGATGTCCTGGAGGCTCATCTTCTCCCGGATCGCCCGCTCCACGCGGACGAGCCCCATCCGGAACTGGTTCTCGATCAGCTCGCCGACGGTCCGCACACGGCGGTTCCCGAGGTTGTCGATGTCATCGGCCTCGCCGATCCCGTTCTTGAGGTCGATGAGGTACCGGATAACCCGCAGAATGTCTCCCTGGCTTAGGACGGTCGTCTCCAGGTCCCCGTCCGTAATGCCCAGTTTGTGGTTCAGTTTGAGCCTCCCGACCCGGGAAAGGCTGTACCTCTCGGGGTTGAAGAACATGTTATTGAAGAGCGCCTCGGCGGCATCCTTGGTGGGAGGGTCCCCCGGGCGCATCTTCTTGTAGATCTCCTTGAGGGCCTCGTCACGGGTCTTGATCTTGTCCGTAAGGAGGCCTTCCCAGATCGCCCGGTCCGAGTTCTCCAGGGAAAAGACCGACACCGACGGGATCTTCTTCCCCCGGATGACGGCAAGCACCTCCTCGGTGATCTGCTGCCCGCACTCGAGCAGAATCTCCCCCGTCGCGGGGTCCGCGATGTCGACGACGTTCACCTTTTGCAGCAGATCCTCCGCCGGCAGGGAGATGCGGCCGAACAACACATCCGCGAAGCGCTCCACGCGTTTCTTGGAAACCTTGATCCCCTTCTTGAACACGACCTCGCCCGTCTTCGGGTGACGGACTTCCACCGGCATCTTCAAGCCCACCATCAGGTCGGGGCGGAACGCCTTCGAGCACCGGTCCTCCTCGATGGAAACTTCCTCCACCTCGTAGAAGGACCGCAGCAGCTCCTCGGTGGTCTTGCCGAACGCCCGCAGGAGGACGGCGATGGGGAACTTCCGTTTCCGGTCGATCTTCAGGTACAGCATGTCCTTGTGGTCGAACTCGAAATCCAGCCAGGATCCCCGGTAGGGGATGATCCGCGCCGAGAACAGGACCTTGCCGGAGGCGTGGGACCGCCCCTTGTCATGCTCGAAGAACACGCCCGGTGAGCGGTGGAGCTGGCTGACGATCACCCGCTCCGTGCCGTTGATGATGAAGGTGGCCCGCTCCGTCATGAGCGGGATCTCGCCGAAGAAGACCTCCTGCTCCTTGACATCCCGGATGGTGCGGGCAGCCGTCCGCTCGTCCACGTCGAAGATCACTAGCTGGACGGTCACCTTGATCGGGGCGGCGAAGGTCATCCCCCGCTCGCGGCATTCGTCCTCGCTCCACTTGGGAGCGCCGATGGTATAGGAGACGAACTCCAGGGACGCGCGGCCGTTGTAGTCGGCGATCGGGAAAATGCCCTTGAACACGGTCTGCAACCCGGTGTCCTTCCGTTTCTCCACGGGGACATTGAACTGCAGGAACTCGTTGTACGACTCGTGCTGGACCTGAATCAGGTTCGGTATTTCAAGGACTTTATCGATCTTGGACAGGTCGACCCGTTTCACGCGGTTGCGGTAGTCCAGATAGGCCATCTTTTCACCCCGAGGGTACAGGCAATGGTTGAAACCGGAGGGGCGGTGGCCGCCCCCCGACCGTCATGCGCGGTAGACAGCGGGAACTACTTGATTTCCGCTGTGCCCCCCGCTTCTTCCACCTTCTTCTTCAACTCCTCGGCGTCCTTCTTGGCGACCGCTTCCTTCAGGGGCTTGGGCACGCCCTCGACGAGGTCCTTGGCCTCTTTCAGGCCGAGCCCGGTCACTTCCCGGACGACCTTGATCACCTGGATCTTGTTGCTCCCGAACCCGGTCAGGATCACGTCGAACTCGGTCTTTTCCTCGACCGCCGGCGCCGCTGCGCCCGCCGCCGCTACCGCCACGGCCGGCGCGGCCGCCGTCACCCCGAACCGGTCCTCGAGCGCCTTCACGTACTCGTGAAGCTCGAGGACCGTCAATCCTTCCACCATTTTGATGAAATCTTCCTTGGTCATGGATGCCATTGGATTCCTCCCGTTATCCTGCGGTTTCTTGTGCGGTTTTCTTGTCGTGAACGGATTGTAATGCATAGGCCAGTTTTCGCTGCGGGCCGGAGAGCGCCTGCACCAGGCGCGAGATCGGCCACGCGAGGCCGCCCGCCAGTCGGGTCAGAAGCACTTCGCGCGGAGGCACCTCCGCCAACGTCTCTACATCCTTTACTCCGAGTACCCTCCCGTCGAAGAAGCCCGCCTTGAGCCGGATCTTCTGGTTCCCCCCCGCGAACTCCTTCATCGCCTTGGCCAGCGCCACGGAGTCGCCGTGCGTCATCGCTACGGCTGTCGGCCCCGAGAAGAACTCGTTGAGCTGGCCGAAGTCGGTGTCCTTCGCCGCCAGGCGCATCAGGGTGTTCTTGATGACCCGGAACTCCGCGTTGACCTCCCGCAGCTTCTTCCGGAGGGTGGTCATCTCGGCTACGGTGAGGCCCCGGAATTCCGCCACGATCGTTCCTTTCTGGGCGCCGATCGTGCGGCGCAACGCCTCAACGGTATCCGCCTTGCTCTTGTCTTTCACTCGCGCATGCCCCCTTTCGTCGAAGAGATTGGACCGCTATCGAAACCTCTGTCAAAGGCAGAGGGCGCGCGCGAGAGGTCTTGCCGATTCCCCGGCATCTCCGGCTCCCCTTGTCTGCGCGGGACGGGCGGAATGAATGGTCCTCCCCCTTCGTCACCTGCGGTGAACCCGCGGTCTTTGACAAAAGAAGTTTCTACCGCTGTTCCGCCTGCAGAACGCTGGCGTTCAACCGGATCCCGACCCCCATCGTGGTGGAAAGGGCCAGCGTCCGGATGTACGTCCCCTTCGCTGCGGAGGGCTTCGCCTTCATGATGGCCTCGAAGAACGTCAGGAAGTTCTCCCGGATCTTGTCCTTTCCGAAGCTCACCTTCCCGATCCCCGCGTGGAGGGTTCCCGTTTTGTCCACCTTGAACTCCACTTTGCCGCCTTTCAGATCGCGGATGGCTCGGGCCACGTCGAACGTCACCGTCCCGACCTTGGGGTTCGGCATCAGGCCCCTGGGACCCAGGATCTTCCCGATCTTTCCGACCGCCCCCATCATGTCCGGCGTCGCCACCGCCTTGTCGAAGTCGAGCCAGCCTCCCTGGATCTTGGCGACCAGTTCCTCGCCGCCGGCGAAATCGGCGCCGGCCTCCTGTGCTTCCTTCTCCTTCTCTCCCTTTGCGAAGACGAGAATCCGGACGGACTTCCCCGTTCCGTGGGGCAGCACGACGGAGCCGCGCACCTGCTGGTCGGGATACTTGGGGTCGACGCCCAGGCGCAGCGCAACCTCCACCGTCTCGTCGAACTTCGCCTGCGCCGTCTGCTTCAGCAGGTCCAGCGCTTCCTCGAGAGAATACTTTGCCTCCCTGTTCACCTTCTTCCGTGCTTCCAGGTACTTTTTCCCGTGCGTCGGCATTTCTCTCTCCCTTCGATGACCTTTCCCTAAAAGCTTCCTAGAACACCTCGAGCCCCATGCTGCGGGCGGTCCCTTCGATCGTCTTGATGGCGGCCTCCAGGTCCTTCACGTCCAGGTCCGTCATCTTGAGCTTGGCGATCTCCTCGACCTTGGCCCGGGGGATCCGTCCGCACTTTTCGCGCTTCGGGGTCTTGCTCCCCTTCTCCAGCCCCGCGGCCTTGAGGAGCAGGACCGACGCGGGGGGCGTCTTGGTGATGAAGGCGAAGGACCGGTCGGCGTACACCGTGATCACCACCGGGATGATCATCCCCTCCTGGGATGCCGTCTTCGCGTTGAATGCCTTGCAGAACTCCATGATGTTGACCCCGTGCTGCCCGAGGGCGGGCCCGACGGGAGGTGAGGGATTCGCCTTCCCCGCGGGAATCTGGAGCTTGATCTGGGATACGACCTTCTTTGCCATGGGTCCCTCTCCCCTTCCGTTTCAGCTTTTTTCGACCTGGGTGAAATCGAGCTCGACGGGCGTCGCCCGCCCGAAGATGGACACGAGGACGACGACCTTCCCCTTGTCGGCCTTGATGCTGTCGACGATCCCGCTGAAGTTGCTGAAGGGGCCGTCGGTCACGCGGACGTTTTCCCCTTCCGCGAAGGTCACCTTCGGCTTGGGCTTCAGGCGTCCCTCCGCCATCTGGGACTTGATCTCCTCCACTTCGGATTCGGGGATCGGCGCCGGGTTCTTCCCCCCGACGAACCCCGTCACCTTCGGCGTGTGGCGCACCAGATGCCACGTGCGCTCGTCGAGCTCCATGTGAACCAGCAGGTAGCCGGGATAGAAGCTCCGCGTCCCCGTCCGCTTCTTCCCCTTCTTCATTTCGACGACGGTTTCGGAGGGGATCAGGACGTCGCCGAAGTGCTCCTGCATCCCTTCCGCATCGATACGGTTCTGCAGCGATTCCCTGACTTTCTTCTCATACCCTGAATAGGTATGGACCACATACCACTGTCTCGCCATCGCTTCCTCTTGTGAGGGATTAGAAGTTCAGGACGGAATAAACGATCCTGCCGAGCGCGTAGTCGACCAGCCCGAGGAACAGCACGATGATCAGGACGGTGACGATGACGACCGCGGTCGAGGACACCGTCTCCTTCCGCCCCGGCCAGGTCACCTTCTTCATCTCGGTCTTGAACTCCTGCAGGAAAACGGACACCTTCTGCGCCAGCCCGGTGCCGCCGCCCTTCGGCCGGCCTTCCTCCATCGATGTACGGGTCCCCGGAAGGCGTTCCAGCAACCGATCCTTCAGCGATCTCGCCATGACAACCCCGTCTCCCGCCGCAAGAAAAGGATGGCAGGCCAGGAGGGATTCGAACCCCCAACCCGCGGATTTGGAGTCCGCTGCTCTAGCCGTTAGAGCTACTGGCCTATCTTCCCTTTGCCTACTTGGTTTCCTTGTGCTTCGTATGCTTCCTGCACGACGGGCAGAACTTCTTCAGTTCCAGTTTGTCCGTCATGGTCTTCTTGTTCTTCGTCGTGGTGTAGTTCCGCATCTTGCACTCGGAACACGCCAGCGTGATGATGTCTCTCATGCCGCTCTCCGCCAGGGGTGACGCTATTCCAGGATTTCCGAGACGACGCCGGCGCCCACGGTGCGCCCGCCCTCGCGGATCGCGAACCGAAGCTCCTTCTCCATCGCCACCGGAACGATCA